>NZ_NPDG01000026.1:0-34477 GCF_002272225.1 Bacillus sp. 7894-2 | reverse complement strand
TTCGCTTTTGCTGCAGCCTCTTTTTTCAGCTGTTCAAGATCCTTTTCTCCGCTCATAGGTTAGATCACCTTCTTCCCAGTCTTAGCCTCATAACGGATTTTCTCTTTTAACTTGTTAATTCCGTAAATTAATGCTGCCGGGTTCGGCGGGCATCCTGGTATGTATACATCAACAGGGACAATCTGGTCGACCCCTTTAACAACTGAGTACGATTTCACATATGGCCCACCCGCAGTTGCACAGGAGCCCATCGCGATCACCCATTTAGGTTCAGGCATCTGATCATATAGGCGGCGGACAATAGGCGCCATTTTCTTTGTTACTGTACCTGAAACAATCATGACATCAGACTGACGGGGAGATGTACGGAAAAAAGAACCAAAACGGTCCAGATCGTAATGCGATGAACCCACACCCATCATTTCAATGGCACAGCAAGCAAGCCCGAAGGTCATTGGCCACAATGAATTGCTCCGCGCCCACGCTTTAATTTGTTCCAAAGTTGCCATAAACACATTGCGCTGTAGTTCTTCCATTTCTTCCGGTGTAATATTATCCAGCTTTAAATCCATTTCAGCACCTTCTTTTTCCATGCATAAACAAGTCCAATTATTAGCATAAATACAAAAATCAGCATCTCAATCAATGCAAAAATACCAAGCTTCTCATATGCCACTGCCCACGGGTACAAAAATACTGTTTCCACATCAAATATGACAAACATCAGGGCAAAAATATAATAGCGGACATTGAACTGCACCCTCGAATCATGGAATGGCTCAATCCCGCTCTCATATGTGGTATACTTCGTATCATATGGCTTATAGGGCCGCAAAAGCTTTCCCAAAAACAAAGCCACCACAGGCAGCAACACGCCAAGGCACAAAAACACGAAAACTATCAAATAGTTATTCTGGTATAAATTCCAAAGCTCCATGCCCATCCCCTCCAATGCTGAAAATTTTCACAACATTTAAACATGTAACCGTAACCATTATACACCCTACTCTCCCATGTGTCGACACAACCTCAGACTATTATTGGAAATTATCGCTGGGCACAAAATCAGGTTCTCCGGGAGAGAATTTACAAACCCGCGATTAACACCTTCCTAAGATTATATGAGCTTGCCCCCTGTCAATATCCATTAAATTCTTCTTTATATTCATCTACCATTAAAAAACAAACTTTCTTCTTTGTCAGTGAGATATGTAACACCCCGGAATAATTTTTCGTTTTACCCTCTTAAGGAAAAACTTTCTATTAAAACCATCTTAAGGTTTAAATATATCAAATATGACTATTTCTCATACTTTTTGTCCATCTAGTATGACCATTATGATGGTTTGCCATTTCTGCGTTATTCTCCTGAAATCTGCGTAATTTAATTATTACCTCTCTGTTCTTTTTCTCAGAATTTTCTGTGCTAGCATAATAATTGTCAACCAACTAATAGGAGGTTTAACATGAAAAAGTATTTTTATTATCTGCTCGCAAGCTTAATCATCTGGAGCACAGCAGGTGCAAGCGCATATGCAGAAGAAGTAACTGTAAATAAAGGGGATACCCTGTGGTCCATAGCACAAAAACATGAAGTGTCTGTTCAGGATATTAAAAACTGGAATGGACTCACTGGAGATTCGATTCATCCAAAAGATAAGCTTGATGTCTCACCTGAAGAAATATACATAGTAGAATCCGGTGATACTCTCTGGAATATTGCCAAAACATATGGAATTAATGTACATAACCTTAAAAAGTGGAATCAGCTGAAATCCGATCTTATTAAACCCGGTTTAGAGCTTATCATCTATAAAAATGGTTCAGCGAAAAAAGAAGCTGCCAAGCCTAAGACAGTCGTAAAAGCAGCCAACACCAATAAGCCGGCAGAAAAAGCAGGCAAAGTTCTGACTGTCACGGCAACTGCCTATACAGCGAGCTGTGAAGGATGCATCGGCATTACGAAAACAGGCGTCAATCTTATCGATAACCCGGATAAAAAAGTAATTGCAGTTGATCCGGACGTGATTCCTTTAGGTTCTAAAGTATTTGTAGAAGGATATGGATATGCAACGGCCGAGGATATAGGCGGCGGAATTAACGGACATGAAATTGATGTGTTTATTCCTGGAGAACAGGATGCACTGCAGTGGGGAAGAAAAGATGTAAAGGTTACTATCCTTAATTAAAACAAAGAGGTCTCTCACTGCAGGGACCTCTTATTTCAATTCCTCTATTCATTTATAAGCTGCTAATTGATCAAGTGTGTTTCAGATACCCGGCAAAAAGCTTTTAATAGATTTTGCATACATCGAATCCGGACCGCTTCGTCAAATAAGAACACATTGAATATCTCAGCTTCTAGCATAAGGAATACTCTAATGGTGGCATCATCCTTATTGCTAATATGATTATTTGTAAAATAGCTGATTAATTCTCTTTCATAATATTCTATCGTTCCAAATAATACAGTCGACAAGGAAATCACCCCCTGGATTTCTCGAACCTTGTCTTTTATTAAAACCAAATATCTAATTTTGTACGTCGATAACTGTCTAGCTTCAACGCTTCCGCTTTTCTAAGCATGTTGATACTATATGACTCTATTCTCCAGGTTTCAACAAAGTCTGACATTTTTAACAAAATAGTTAAGCTGGTGATTCCTTTTTAATATAAATGAAACATAGCTGTTTTCTTTGAAATTTATTTTTGTGATAAAGTTATATTAAGAGCTTAGATTAGGAGAATTACTTATGACTAATAACAACTGCCCAGCTATTCAAAAATTCGATGAGCTCGTTACAAAAAGCAATGAGCTGAAAAGGGAGCTGGATGTGACTCCTTTTGAAGATAAACAAAAGTTCATGAGCCTTCTTAAAAAGCTCATAACCGTGCATAAGAATTTGGATCAGTTAACACTATATGACCAGACAAAGTATTAAAATAAATGAAGGACAGGCAGATGCCTGTCCTTTCTTCATGTATCAGCATCAACCACTCACCCACCAACATATCAACCATCTATAAAATTCACCTAAAAAAACAGGCTGCCCTCTTTGTGGCAGCCTGTTTCTATCATTAGCGTCTTCTGCGGTTTCTAAGGAACGCCGGTGTATCAAGTGACTCTTCCTGCGGGTCAGCCTGCACACGGTAGTTATCCTGGACCGGTTCCCGATATTCCCTGGGCTCTCTGGCCTCTCTAGCCTGCCGGCGATTTGCTGGTTCTTCTGCATAATGATATGTATGATCATATTCTTTTTCTACAGATGGTCTTGTACTCGGTTTTGCTCTTAACTCCTCTTGTTCATTGAAGCCGGTAGCGATAACCGTAACAAGAATTTCTTCCTTCAAGGAATCATTTATGACTGAACCAAAAATCATATTCACTTCTTCATCTGAAGCAGAAGCAACAATATCTGCAGCCTCCTGCACTTCATATAAGCTGATATTTGCTCCGCCTGTAATGTTCATGATGACACCGCGGGCTCCGTTAATGGATGTTTCAAGCAGCGGGCTTGAAATGGCTTTCCGGGCTGCTTCAGCCGCACGGTCCTCCCCAGTGGCAATTCCAATCCCCATCAGTGCTGTTCCTTTATGGGACATTACTGTTTTGACATCTGCAAAATCAAGATTGATTAAACCAGGAACGGCAATCAGGTCAGAAATGCCTTGAACGCCCTGACGAAGAACATTATCCGCTTCCATAAATGCTTCAAGCATAGGTGTCTTCTTATCAATAATCTCCAATAAGCGATCATTTGGAATAATAATGAGCGTATCCACAGCTTTTTTCATGGCTTCGATGCCTGCATCCGCATTGGCTGCACGCTTACGTCCTTCAAATTTGAAAGGGCGTGTTACGACACCAATAGTCAGTGCACCCACTTCACGTGCAATGCGTGCAATGGCAGGAGCTGCACCCGTTCCGGTTCCTCCGCCCATTCCAGCCGTAACGAATACCATGTCAGCACCCTTCAGCACTTCACGAAGCTGGCTTTCACTTTCCTCAGCTGCTTTTCTGCCCACTTCAGGATTAGCCCCAGCACCCAGGCCCCTTGTTAAGGCTGCACCGATTTGCATGGTTACTTCTGCCTTTGATTGATTTAGAGCTTGTCCATCTGTATTAACAGCAATAAACTCTACTCCCTCAACTCCATGTTCGATCATCCGATTAACAGCGTTATTCCCCCCGCCGCCGACTCCGATGACTTTGATCGTAGCGTATTGGTCTATATTTGTATCAAACTCCAGCATTGCGGCTCCTCCTTTTATTCAAATAGACTTGCATAATAGCTTTAAAAAAGAGAGTAACCTTTAAAGGTTTACTCTCTTCTATTGTAAAGGCCTATATAAAAGAATTCGAGTGATTTATCTCTTTTTTGGGGCAATTTTCTTAAAACTTGGGTGGTAAATATTTCTGAAACAAAAAACACCCCCCAGCCAGGCCAGGAGGTGTTGTGAATTGTTATTAAAACTTTCTTTCCGAAACTTCGATACGGTTGATCGCACGCTGAAGTGCAAGCTCTGCACGGCGGAAATCAATGTTTTCACGCTTCTGCTCATTCATGCGCTGTTCAGCACGCTGCTTGGCACGAACGGCACGCTCTACATCAATTTCATCTGCCTGTTCAGCAGATTGCGCTAAAATCGTTACCTGCTCCGGACGGACTTCAAGGAATCCGCCGCTTACTGCGACGAAATCAGTTTTTCCGCCGTTTTTTAAACGAACGGCTCCAATTTGTAACGGTGCAACCATTGGAATGTGTCCAGGTAAAATTCCAAGCTCACCGCTTTGAGCTTTTGTGCTTACCATTTCCACATCTGATTCATACACCGGGCCATCGGGAGTAACAACACTGACTTTAATCGTCTTCATTTTTTACCCTCCTGGTCCAGAATTAGACCTCTACGCCCATTTTCTTTGCACTCTCGATTACTTCTTCGATTCGGCCGACAAGTCGGAATGCATCTTCTGGCAGGTGGTCGTACTTGCCTTCAAGAATATCTTTGAAGCCTTTAACTGTTTCTTTAACAGGTACGTATGAACCTGGCTGGCCAGTAAACTGCTCAGCAACGTGGAAGTTTTGAGATAAGAAGAACTGGATACGGCGCGCACGTGCTACGATTAGCTTGTCTTCATCAGAAAGCTCATCCATACCAAGGATCGCAATGATATCCTGAAGTTCTCTGTAACGCTGTAATGTCTGCTGTACTTGGCGTGCAACTGAGTAGTGCTCTTCGCCAACGATTTCCGGTGACAATGCACGGGAAGTGGAGGCAAGTGGATCCACCGCAGGGTAGATACCCATCTCAGAAAGCTTACGCTCAAGGTTAGTTGTTGCATCTAAGTGGGCGAAAGTTGTAGCCGGAGCCGGATCCGTATAGTCATCGGCTGGTACGTAAATCGCCTGGATGGACGTAACAGAACCTACGTTAGTAGATGTGATACGTTCCTGTAATTTACCCATTTCAGTAGCAAGTGTCGGCTGGTAACCAACGGCAGATGGCATACGGCCTAATAGGGCTGATACCTCTGAACCTGCCTGAGTGAAACGGAAGATGTTATCCATGAAGAAAAGAACGTCCTGTCCCTGATCATCACGGAAGAATTCTGCCATAGTCAAACCAGTCAGGGCAACACGCATACGCGCTCCCGGCGGCTCGTTCATCTGGCCGAATACCATCGCTGTTTTCTTTATAACGCCTGAATCCGTCATTTCATGATAAAGGTCATTACCTTCACGCGTACGCTCACCAACACCGGCGAATACGGAAATACCGCCGTGCTCCTGAGCGATGTTATTGATCAATTCCTGGATTAAAACGGTTTTACCTACACCGGCACCACCGAACAGACCGATCTTACCACCTTTAATGTATGGAGCAAGAAGGTCTACTACCTTAATTCCAGTTTCAAGAATTTCTACTTCCGTAGAAAGCTGCTCAAACTTAGGAGCCTCTCTGTGGATAGAATCACGACGGGCATCTGCAGCGATTGCTGGATCTAAGTCGATTGATTCTCCAAGCACGTTGAATACACGTCCAAGTGTTATATCACCTACTGGTACAGAGATAGGAGCACCAGTGTCAATAACTTCACTTCCGCGCTGTAAGCCGTCAGTAGAAGACATTGCAATTGTGCGGACTGTATCATCACCTAAATGAAGGGCAACTTCAAGGGTTAAGTTGATGTCAACTTCAGATTCGTTACGCGCTGGGTTAGTAACAGTCAATGCATTATAGATCTCAGGAAGCTGGCCGCTTTCGAACTTTACGTCAACAACCGGACCCATAACTTGAAGAACGCGTCCTTTGTTCATCTTTTTCCCTCCTCTTTCATTTCACGTAATGGGAGAGTACAGGCAGCCCTGTTCTCCTCATTTCGTTTGTGTCTAGCTCCAGCGCCTAGCCCCTCGAGGTCATTGTCGGGGCTGACCGAGGCGCTTCCGCTTTTCTTTTTTATTCTAACGCGGCTGCTCCGCCGACGATTTCGGTAATTTCCTGCGTGATGGCTGCCTGACGTGCACGGTTGTAGCTTAGGCTTAACGAGTTGATAAGCTCTTTAGCGTTATCCGTTGCATTCTGCATCGCTGTCATCCTTGCAGCATGTTCACTTGCCTTACTGTCTAAAAGCGCTCCGTAAATTAAGCTTTCAGCGTATTGAGGCAGCAAAACTTTTAAAATTTCTTCAGCGGAAGGTTCAAATTCATAAGATGTAAGCTTTGTTGAGCTGGAGATATCCGTAAGCGGAAGAAGCTTCTTCTCTGTTACATCCTGTTGAATCGCGCTGACATAATGGCTGTAGTACATATATAATTCGTCAAATGTCTCATCAGCGAACATGCCAACTGCTTTGCTGGCAATATCCTTGATTTCAGCAAATGCAGGCTGGTCCGCAACAGCAACAATATCCAGAATGACGTTCATATTGCGCTTTCTGAAAAAGTCACGGCCCACACGTCCGATTGCAATGATTGCATACTCATCCGGTGATTTATGGCGCTTTTGAATTGTCTGGTAGACATTTCGCAGGACGTTACTGTTATAAGCTCCCGCAAGTCCGCGGTCAGAAGTGATTACAAGGTAACCAGTTTTCTTGACTGGGCGGCTGGTCAGCATTGGATGTGAGACATCTTTGCTTCCCAAAGCGATGCTTGCCGTAACTTCCTGGATTTTCTCCATATAAGGCACGAATGATCTTGCATTCATTTCCGCCTTATTCATTTTCGCAGCCGATACCATCTGCATTGCCTTTGTAATTTGACTCGTTTTCTTCGTAGAAGTAATACGATTTTTTATATCGCGTAATGATGCCACAGGTTCTCACCACCCTTTTTCAAAGTTTGTCAGACCCTAACAAGAGAAGCAAAAGGAGGGGATTAAACCCCTAACCTTAATTGCATGCTCTATTATTCGGATACTGCGAAAGTTTTCTTAAAGTCGTTAATCGCAGATGCCATATCGTCATCAGAAGGAAGTTCTTTTGTAGTCACGATATGGTCTAACAAATCTTTGCGGTTATGGTCTAACCATGAAAGGAATTCAGATTCGAAACGACGAATATCCTGTACAGGAATGTCATCTAAGAAGCCGCGAGTTAGAGCGTAAAGGATTGCAACCTGCTTCTCAACTTTTAACGGCTTGTTAAGATCCTGCTTTAGAACCTCTACTGTACGGGCACCACGGTTAAGTTTAGCCTGTGTTGCTTTATCAAGGTCAGAACCGAACTGGGCAAATGATTCAAGTTCACGGTATGAAGCAAGGTCAAGACGCAGTGTACCTGCAACCTTTTTCATTGCTTTGATCTGTGCAGATCCACCTACACGTGATACAGAAAGACCTGCGTTGATCGCCGGACGTACACCGGAGAAGAATAGGTCAGACTGAAGGAAAATTTGTCCGTCAGTGATTGAGATAACGTTTGTCGGAATGTAAGCAGAAACATCGCCTGCTTGTGTTTCGATAAATGGAAGAGCAGTGATTGAACCTGCACCTTTCGCATCGCTTAGCTTTGCAGCGCGCTCTAATAAGCGGCTGTGCAAGTAGAATACGTCCCCTGGATATGCTTCACGGCCTGGAGGACGGCGCAATAGCAATGAAAGCTCACGGTAAGCAGAAGCTTGCTTTGTTAAGTCATCATACACAACAAGAACGTGCTTGCCGTTGTACATGAACTCTTCACCCATTGTTACACCGGCGTAAGGAGCCAGGTATAGCATTGGAGCAGGCTGTGATGCAGATGCTGTAACTACGATTGTATAATCAAGCGCACCTTGCTTACGAAGTGTTTCTACTGCATTACGAACTGTAGATTCTTTTTGTCCGATTGCCACATAGATACATACCATATCCTGATCTTTTTGGTTCAGGATTGTATCGATTGCAACGGATGTTTTACCTGTTTGACGGTCACCGATGATTAACTCACGCTGTCCGCGGCCGATTGGCACAAGTGCGTCAATCGCCTTGATTCCTGTTTGAAGCGGCTCGTGTACGGATTTACGATCCATAACACCTGGTGCCTGGCTTTCAATCGGACGTGATTTGGTTGTGTTAATTGGTCCCATGCCATCTACTGGCTGTCCAAGAGGGTTTACTACGCGGCCGATTAATTCTTCACCAACCGGTACCTCCATGATGCGGCCCGTACGGCGTACTTCATCGCCTTCACGGATTTCTGTAAATGGTCCTAAAATGATAATACCGACGTTATTT
Source organism: Bacillus sp. 7894-2 (assembly GCF_002272225.1). Taxonomy (NCBI): domain Bacteria; kingdom Bacillati; phylum Bacillota; class Bacilli; order Caryophanales; family Bacillaceae; genus Bacillus; species Bacillus sp. 7894-2. Next base: position 25,762 of record NZ_NPDG01000026.1, on the reverse strand, counting down.
TCTTCAAGGTTTTGTGCCATCCCCATAACGCCGTTTGAAAATTCAACAAGTTCTCCAGCCATGACATTGTCGAGGCCATGAGCACGAGCGATACCGTCACCAACAGAGATAACCGTACCTACATCACTCACTTGAATTTCCGACTGATAGTTTTCGATTTGCTTTTTTATCAGCGCACTGATTTCTTCAGCATTGATGCTCATGAGTTTCACCCCTATCTACGAATCTTAGCCTAACAATTGACGTTCAAGACGCTCTAGCTTCCCGCGCAAGCTGCCGTCGAAAATCCGGTTTCCGATTCGAAGCTTGATGCCGCCGAGCAAGTTAGTATCAACTATATTGTCAATACGAAGTGATTTTTTCCCAACCTTAGCTGCAAATGACACAGATAATGCTTCCTTCTCTGCTTCAGATAGCGGACGGACAGTGTATACCTTTGCATCCGCGATACCTTTTTTGTCATTCGCCAGGCTTATAAAATGATCTGCCACATCAGAGATATGATCTTCACGGTGGCGTTCAATTAATATCATTAACGTGTTTAGAACATACGTGTTCACAGATGCAAATGCTTCTTTTAAAATCTCTTTTTTCTTCTCAATTGAAAGCTTTGGAGATTTCAAAACAGACTTTAAATCTGAGTTATGGTTTACTACTTCTTTCACTGCACGAAGCTCTTCTTCCATTTGGTCAAGAAGCTGGTGTTCATTCGCAAGCTGGAAAAGAGCCAACGCGTAGCGCTTTGCTACTGTGGAGCCCGTCATCGCTTTTCTCCTGCCTCTTGAATGTATTCATTGATCAGCTTTTCCTGATCATTTGCACTTAGTTCCTTCTCGATAACCTTGGAAGCAATTAGGACAGACAATGAAGCGACTTGCGCGCGGATAGCGGCAACTGCCTGTTCTTTCTGCTGTTCGATTTCAAGCTTGGCAGATTCCTTAATGCGCTCAGACTCAGTGCGGGCAGCCGCAACGATCTCCTCACGCTGCACATCGCCTTGTTTCTTCGCATTTTCGATAAGGCCCTGCGCTTCAGTACGTGCTTCTTTTAAAAGATTTCTTTGCTCTTCTAAAAGCTTCTTTGCTTCTGTACGGCTTTCTTCAGCCGCTTGGATTTCACCGGCAATGTGCTCTTCACGCTGCTGCATAATGCCCATTAACGGACCCCACGCGAATTTTTTCAGCAATGCCAACAAGATAATGAACATGAACAGCTGGAACAAAATGTCCCCGCCGTTAAAACCGCTGCCTGCAGCGCCTAATACTAGACTGTTTGTTAACACCCTCGATTCACTCCCTTCAAGAGTTGTTCCACTTATGAAACGGAGTCATATGCATGATTCCGATTTAGTTTTTCAGTAAAAAACATAAAGGAATGGCGAAGGTTCATGGAATGATCTTCGCCATTTTTGAACGATTGGTACAGTATTAATTAACCGCCGATAACCATGAACGCGATAACAACGCCAATGATCGGAACGGCCTCAACTAGTGCAACCCCGATGAACATTGTAGTTTGAAGCATACCGCGAGCTTCCGGCTGGCGAGCCATACCTTCTACTGTTTTTGAAACGATAAGACCGTTACCGATACCGGCACCTAGTGCTGCTAAACCGATTGCAATTGCTGCTGCTAAAAGACCCATTATTGAGTTCCTCCTTAAATTGTATGAAAATTTATTTGTTTAAAATGTTTTGTCCATAAAATGAACAGGTATATATTAATGGTCCTGGCTCACTTTGTGTGCCATATAAACCATTGTTAACATACAGAAAATGAATGCCTGGATAGATCCGACAAAGATTGAGAATCCCTGCCATACAAGTGTTGGTATAACTGCGGCAAGCATTCCGCCTATACCCGCATGTGCGAGTCCTCCGACAAGCAACGTCAGCAGGATTTCACCCGCGTAGATGTTACCGTAAAGACGAAGTCCTAATGTCAGAGTGTTTGCAAACTCTTCAATAATTTTCAATGGGAACAAGAAAGGCATTGGCCTGATAAAATCCCGGCCGTATTCTCCTACTCCTTTAAGCTTTACGCCATAGTAATGCGAAAGCCCGACTACCATTGCCGCTAATGTTAAGGTGATAACAGGATCGGCTGTTGGCGATTTCCACCATAAAGTGTGATCATAAGTGATCGCGAACGGAAGTCCGAGCATGTTTGAAACAAAAATATACATGATCAGGGTTAATCCAAGGATATGGAATCTTCCGCCTGTCTTCCAGTCCATCGTACTGTTAATGATATTCTTAACAAAATCCATTACCCACTCGAAGAAGTTTTGCATCCCCGTTGGTTTCATGGCCAATCGACGGGTTGAAAGTAAAGCAATAATGAATACAATAGCACTTGCCACTGTGATCATCAGTACATTTGATAAGTTAAAATTCAATCCTAAAAAGTCCACTATAGGAGCTTCATGATGCAATAGTGTTCACCTCTCTTCCCGCTATTTACGTAATTGAAAAGATTGAAGAAAATAATCTATCATAATGACAATATAGGATGTCATTAATCCAAATACCATACTGATCAGATGCAGCTTATCAGGGTATTCCAGAGCGATCATCACAGCAAATACTGCTGTAGCCATTCTGGATACCGTTCCAAGTGAACGCACCTTCTCGCCTCTCTCGACCGCCTCTCCAAATTGCAGCGCCTTTCGTGAAATCAGCCACAAATTGAACAGACTTAAGCCTGTACCAAAGATCAAGCCAAGAAAAATAGATTGATATGGTGTAAAACCCCAGCCGAGAACGTAAACAGACAACAATAGGAATATGTATTTCCGCTGTCTTTGAAAAGTTGCTTTGATTTCCGGCATGATGTTCATTCTCCTGTGAAAAAATGTTGGATTAGACGTAGCATGGCGTATATCCCTGCGCCCAGCCCAATGAACAAGCCGATTAAAAGGAATAAAGGCTCAGTTGCTGCCTTGCTGTCAAGCCATCTTCCGGCGAAAATGCCAATGAGCGTGGAACCTACTAACTGAGAAAGAATGGCGGACATTAAGGCCATCGCCTTAAATGGGTTGCGGTCTTTTTGACGCATAAAAACGCATCCTCCCTTAAAGAGAATGGTAAGAGGGTTTTGAGGCCGTAAATAATCATATAAACATCATGCAGAAGTGGGAAATATGTCTGCAAAAATATTTTGAAAACCCTATCATCTTTTACCCTTTGTAAGCATACAATAGGGCTTTGTCAATGTCAATGCGTTTGGAGTGAAAAAGTTCACAAACAAAAAGGCAAAAATATGGTATGTTCACATATTTATCACATTTAATTTTCGGATTTCTATTGAAAAAGGAGCGAGATTCTGCGTCGCTCCTGAAAACGCTTTATTTTTTTACTTTAGTACTCTCTTCTGATCTGCTGAAGGCTCCGGGTCTCCCAACTGGCCATCCGGCCTGACAAACAGATACGTTTCGATCCAGTCTTCCCTGCCGGCTTTTTTGGCAAACACTTTCGCCAGGTACAGCCCCGGCCCAGGCAGCTTTTCAGCAGGAATTTCCTGCAGCAGCTGTCCCTTTCCGGCATTTCTTTTCCAATCCAGAAATCCCATAAACCGGAGACTTTCCGAATCAAACATCGCAATTCCGAATTCCTCCGCCCCGCCAGGCAGATACACCTCATAGCGATACGTTCCAGGCTTATCTCCTTTGCCGATACCGAATCCCATCACCCTTGGGTAATCAGGCTCTTCCAGCACATACAGGTATGGAATATGAATACTTTCTGCACCTGCTTTCAATAGAAGGTAGCCGTCATGGATCTTTTTCTTTAAAAGGGTTGGATCAGCAGACATTTTAATTTCAGCCTTTTTCTTTTCGCCCGGTTTCAATTGAAACGTCATAGGCATTTCCCAATTGATGCCCTGCTCCTTATAGGGTACGGAAAAGGAATAAGACTGCGTTTTTTCACTTATATTTTCAACCGTTATAAAACTGCTGTGGTCATGCAGCCTGTCTGCGATCTGAAATTTCCCGAATTGCATGGACGCCGGGAAGACAAGCGTTTCTGCTTTCAGCGCCTGTTCAAGCTGGATTCGACCGGCCCCCTGCTCATACGTTCTATAAGTTTGTCCATCCGCGTTCTTAATAAGTTTAGCGGTATTCATGAGTGCTGCCTTGATTTGTTCCGGCCCCCACTCGGGATGAGCCTGTTTGAGGATCGCACAGGCACCGGCTACATGCGGAGCGGCCATGCTTGTTCCCTGAAGCGGCAGGTATCCGCCGGGAATGGTACTATTTATGGCAACTCCCGGTGCCACAACATCCGGTTTAATTTCCCATGTGGATGTAACAGGTCCTCGTGAGCTGAAGTCAGCCAGTATGTCCCTTTCTTCTATTATATTAGTCCGGGCAAGGAGCCTTCCTTCCTTCATGAGCTTCTTGAGGTCCTCTCCTTCTTCCTTTGAAAGCGCCGCTGCCGGAATGGGAACCTCGCTGTCCAGATTGCCAAAGAACCTGCCTTTTGTATTGTTATAGATAATGACTCCCTCTGCTCCTGCTTCCAGTGCATGGACAGCTTTATCTGTAAACGTCAACTCCCCTCTTTCTATTAAGACTATTTTACCTTCTGCATTCTTCAATTCATCCGGATGCCCAATCCCTCCATCAATCACTTCGTAGGAGCGGTCGAATTCCCACTCCTTTGAACCCTGCAGCAGATCAAGGCGGATTTCACGTCCGTTTATGCTTAAAAATGGCACCTTTATTGTTGGTGTAGAGGCTCCGACAGAAATGGCTTTCGATGCTGTTCCCGGTGATCCGACGGTCCAGATGTTCGGGCCAGAATTGCCTGAAGAAGTGACAGCGGTTATTCCTTTTTCAACCGCTTTATTCAGGGCCATGCTTATCGGAAGGTCAGGCCCGTTTACGTTATTTCCCAATGAAAGGTTTAATACATCCACTTTATCCTTTATGGCCTGTTCGATGGCCGCTATCACCTGTTCTGTTGTTCCGCTTCCGCCCGGTCCGAGAGCCCTGTAGGCGATGATGGTTGCTTCCGGTGCGACCCCCTGGATCCTGCCATTTGCCGCAATAATGCCCGCGACGTGAGTGCCGTGCAGTGTGCCCTGTCCCCCGGCTGCCTTCGTTTCCATCGGATCTCTATCATTATCCACCAAATCGCGACCGCCTCCATAGCTTCTTCGCAAGTCAGGATGATTATAATCAATGCCGGTGTCGATCACGCCTACTTTCACACCCTTGCCAGTGAGGCGCTGATTATTTTCATCATAATAGCCTCTCGCATTCAGGCCGCCAATCAGCTTGATATTGTCATCGGAATGAACATGATAGGTATTTACCGGTGAAACAGAAGAGACTGAATCTATTCTTTGCAGGCTTTGCAAGGCAGATGGCTTTCCTTTAACGGAAAAGCCGTTTAATGCCTGATTGAATGTTTGCCTGATTTGCAGCTCAGGATTTTTTTCTATCATTTTTTTGATTTCCTGTTTATTATTTGGTTCTTTCAGTACTACAATGGCCACTTTTTCAATATCAGGTGACTCTTCCGGTATAGGAGGGTGTGAAAGTGTTCGGGCTGAAACCGGAGTTTGAATCAAGAATAAAACTAGTACTGTTATGATGTGAAAGAATTTTTTCATTAGAAAACCCACCCTCTTTTTGTTTTAGGGTGGGCTGAATAGATGCCTTGTATGCGTAAATCAATATAATATTACGGCTAGTTCAAGGATTCATAAACAATATTGGCGACTTCTTTAGAAAGAGCGCCTGTGCTTCGGTATGATCCGCTTGGCAAAGGTCCATTGTTTTGTTTGTTCGTCAGCAGGATTATCTGAAGGTTTTCCTCTGGATCAATAATAACCTGCGTTCCGGTAAAACCAGTATGGCCAAAGGCTTTGTCAGAATAATGTTCTCCCATATACCAGCTTTTATCCAACTCCCAGCCATAACCCTGGCCAAAGCGCTGAGGAGAGGTAAAGATATCAATTACTTCTTTATTATACATTTTTGTTTTTCCATACGTTCCGCCATTTAACATGGTCTGGCCCAATACGGCAAGATCCCTTGCTGTTGAAAATAAACCCGCATGGCCCGCAACCCCTTTATTGCCATAGAAGCTATTTCCATCATTAACTTCTCCAACTAAGGTGTAATTTCTCCAGTTTTTAAACATGTCCGGGCTTTCTTCAACATAGTACCCGAAATTAGGGTCATCAATCATTTTATACTCATAAAGATTTCCCCATGAGGTAGCCGCAATCTTTTTCTTGAAATGGTCAGGTGGTGTAAACATCGTATCATTCATTTTTAATGGTTTATAAATGTTTTCTTCTAAGTATTTATCCAATTTCTGTCCACTGATCTCTTCGATTAAAAAACCCAGCATCATAAAGCTAAAATCGCTATATCTTCTGTCCGTGCCAGTCGGATATTCAAGCGGCAGCTTATTTATATAATTCAGAACCTCTTCCGAATTATGAGCGTAGAGGTATGTCGGCTTCCAGGGAGTCAGCCCTGAGGTGTGTGTCAGCAGGTCAGCTACTGTAATATCTTCTTTTCCATGCTGGGCAAACTCTGGAATAAAATCTGATACCCTGTCATTGACTGAAAGTTGCCCATCACTGACAAGTTTCATAATGCCCTGAGTGGTTCCCATCACCTTCGTAACGGAAGCAAGGTCGAACATTGTTTTCTTTTTCATTTTTCTGGGGTTCTCGAGCAATTCCCCCATATCATACTTTTGTGCATATCCGTACGCTTCCTCTTTGACAATCTTTCCATCCTTGGCTACAAGAACTACCGCACCCGGTGTAACACCATCCTCAATAGCCTCCGTAACGGCTTTATCAATACCCTTCAATTTCTCCATATCAAAGCCTGCCTTTTTCGGATGGGCATGGCTTAATTTCTGCCCGGACCTTTCTTTGGCATTAACGATATTTCCAGAAAAAGCTGCAGAACTTAAGACTAATGTGAGTACGATTAACAATAACCTTAATCTTTTCAAAACTTCATCTCCTTTTCAAAAACTGATCAATATACAATATTCTGTATAATTAATACTATCTATCTTTTAATTGATTATCAATACAGTTTTTAGTATTTTCAGAAAATGGTACTTTCAGATTATAAAAAAACCATCAAATGAATGATGGCTTTGTCCCTTTATGTACTAAAACAGCTGATTCGGTTCCAGTTTTCCTTTTTGAATTAGATGGTCCCGCTTTTTATCTCTCCACATATCCGCTAGGGTCGCTATTATCAGTAATACTGTAAGCAGGATTCCTTTTCCTTCTGCCAGCTTAAATACCAGGGCGATGAAACCTTCAGACATGAAGGTTCCCATTAATGAACCTACAAGCATAATGATCCAGACAATCAATGCTCCTTCTAAAACGGCTAATGCTCTCATTTATTCGACCTCCCGGGTATATAAAATCATTATGCCAATACCCCGCAGACAGCAGTCTAAACGTTAATCTTGCAATTTGGTCATTCCTTTACTTTCCAAATATCTTCTGCCAGATGCTTTTGCTTTTTTCAGCCTCTAATGCACCGGCTACTTCTTCTACAGACTGTTGTGTCGCCATCAGTTTTTCATAAAGAGTAGTAACTTTTTCGCTCTCTTTTTCATAGCCTTGTGCATGGGCATTTCTTAAATCTTCAATAGTGAGTTTGAGCTCGTGCACCTCATGTATCAGCTGCTTGTTTTGTTCTCTGATTTTATTCTGGGTAAGACGGGATTGCTCGTTTTGCTGCACGAGGAAGCTGACAAGCTTCTTCATATCTGTCAGTTCGGAATTCACATTCATAAGTGAGGTGGAGCTGCTTTCTTCCTCATCCTCCACTGTAATGATAACCGGAATTCCTGCATCCTCAAGCTTTGCTGTGACTTCCTCTTTTTTCAGCCCATCTGAATATAATTTACGGATAAATTTAAGCTTTTCAATTTCGGAAGCCTGGATTTTATAGCGATTATGTTCCTTCCGATAATTTATGTATTCTGCATGCTCCTGCAAATAACGCTTTAAGCTATTCTCAGGTATGTCCGGAAGTGCCTCTTTAAGCTCCTTCATTGTCAAATACTGATTTGCCAACGTCCTTCAGCACCTTTCTTGGTATCTTGCCGATCACCCAGTTCCCGCCGGGCACTACCCACGACTAACCACCTAACCGCCAACAAAACCACCATGGTCATTTTCCGCGGTAAATGATGTCATTTCTGCCGCCATTTCTTTAACCATGAATACGTCATTTGATCACTCTAAACTCTTTTGAAACGTTGATATATTAACATTTTGCAAATAACCATCCAACCATCAACATGTTAACCGTGTTCAAATCTATCTTTCATTTCTTCTATACTCTATCATAACTTTTCCAGCGTGGCGGGGAAAGAGACTTTTAACATAAAAATTAAATAGATTTCCCGGTTCATCTTCAACCATCCACCCACCAACATATCAACCATGATGTTTTTCAAATAATAGGGCCCGCTTCTCCCCTCCCCTTTTTGAAAAAGGAACAGAAAATGCACCCCTTTTTAAAAGAGGTGCATTTCTATTAGTTTTGCGGTTTATATTCTTCCGGACGATCATTCGTCTGTTTAAAATGGTAGCGGATGGCATCGCAAATTCTTCTGGAAGCATTTCCGTCTCCATATGGGTTTACAGCTTTAGCCATTTTTTCATAGGCTGCCCCATCAGTCAGAAGCTCCGTTGCCAGTTCGTAAATTGGCTGTTCCTCAATGCCGGCAAGCTTAAGGGTTCCGGCTTCAATTCCTTCAGGCCTTTCCGTTGTGTCTCGCAGAACAAGGACAGGCACACCAAGTGATGGTGCTTCTTCCTGAACTCCGCCTGAATCGGTCAGAATCAGATGAGCTCTTGAGGCAAAGTTATGGAAATCAATAACGTCAAGCGGCTCAATCAGATGAATGCGGCTATCGCTGCCAAGGATTTCTGATGCAATCTCCCGTACAGCAGGGTTCATATGAACGGGATATACGACTTGTATATCTTTCTGTTCTTCCACCAGCCTTTTAATAGCCTTGAACATGTTGCGCATCGGTTCTCCCAGGTTTTCACGGCGGTGTGCAGTCAGTAGCACAAGGCGGTCATCGCCGATTTTCTCCAGGACTTCATGGTGATACGTGTCTTTAACCGTAGTTTTAAGCGCATCAATGGCCGTGTTTCCGGTGATGAAAATACTTTCGCTCTTTTTATTCTCATTTAAGAGGTTTTCCGCTGACTTCGATGTTGGCGAGAAGTGCAGATCAGCCATGACACCTGTAAGCTGACGGTTCATTTCCTCAGGGAATGGAGAGTATTTATTCCATGTGCGCAGTCCCGCTTCCACATGGCCGACGACAATCTGGTTATAGAAAGAGGCAAGGCTTGCAATAAACGTTGTAGTGGTATCACCGTGAACAAGCACGATATCCGGCTTTACTTCCTTCATGATCTTATCAAGACCTTCAAGTCCGCGTGTAGTCACGTCTACCAGTGTCTGGCGGTCTTTCATGATATTCAGGTCATAATCGGGTGTGACCTTAAAAATATTTAATACCTGATCAAGCATTTCACGATGCTGTGCCGTCACGGTCACAATCGATTCAAAATACTCAGGGTGTTTTTGAAGTTCAAGAACAAGGGGTGCCATTTTAATGGCTTCAGGCCTTGTCCCGAAAATCGTCATTACTTTAATCGGACGATCCAATCAGAGCACCTTCCTTTATTAAAAGATGTTTTCAATCTTTTTGTCTGTTCGCTGCTGCTGATGTTATTTTGTTCCGAATAAACGGTCGCCTGCATCGCCCAAACCAGGGACGATATAGCCTTTTTCGTTCAATTTTTCATCTAATGCTGCAATGTAAATGTCAACGTCAGGGTGAGCTTCTTTCACAGCTTCTACGCCTTCAGGAGCGGCAATCAGGCACATGAATTTAATGTTTTTGCCTCCGCGCTTTTTGAGAGAGTGGATGGCTTCAATCGCAGAACCGCCCGTTGCAAGCATAGGGTCAACGACGATGAAATCTCTTTCTTCCACATCACTTGGAAGCTTTACATAATATTCAACCGGCTGCAGGGTTTCCGGGTCGCGGTATAAGCCGATATGGCCCACTTTTGCAGCTGGAATCAGTTTCAGGATGCCGTCAACCATTCCAATACCTGCGCGCAGAATTGGGATGATTCCCAGCTTCTTTCCTGCAAGAACATTAGACTTCATCGTGCTGACTGGTGTATCGATAGAAATTTCTTCTAAAGGCATATCACGGGTAATTTCGAATGCCATCAGTGTTGCCACTTCATCGACAAGCTCGCGGAATTCCTTTGTTCCCGTACTCTTTTCACGAATGTATGTAAGCTTATGCTGAATTAATGGATGATCAAAAACGTAAACCTTTGCCATGAGTATCTCTCCTTTTCATTATGCAGATTAGTCGAACCACACTTCGTCTAATTTTACAGAAAAACAATTCCATCGGCAACTATGATTCGTATTTGTAAAAGAAAAGTCATTATTACAGCAAAAGCGGAAGCGCCTCGTTCACCCCCGACAAGCACAAGACGAGCCTCCCGGAAGGCGTTCTTTGCCTTTTGGGAGGCTCGTCTTGTGACCTCGAGGGGGTAGGCGCTGAAGCTAGACGTAGATAAATTAATCCACAAAGTTATCAACATATCGCGATATATTATTTCCAAAAAGCAAGCAAAAGCGGAAGTCGAGCGTTTATTGGCGACATGGAAGGATTGGCTTAGAACCGGGAGCTAAACAGTTTCGCAAAGTCCAAAATTTTCTTATATTACCACATAAAAGCCGGCCTCTAGCTGAGACCGGCTGATTGATTAATATTCAGGATATAAAGTGAAGCTGCCTGTTAGGGCTTCGACGCGCTGAGCCGCTTCTTGAAGCTTCCCTTCATCTTCATGATTTTTAAGTGTGAAGGCAATGATGGATGCAATTTCCTTCATTTCTTTTTCGCCAAATCCGCGGGACGTAACAGCCGCTGTACCGATGCGGACGCCGCTTGTGACAAATGGGCTTTCCGGATCGAATGGAATGGTGTTTTTGTTGACTGTAATGCCGACCTCATCAAGTACTTTCTCAGCTACTTTCCCTGTCAGGCCAAGGGAACGGAGGTCAACCAGCAGCAGATGGTTGTCTGTACCCTGTGATACAAGGTCAATTCCTTCAGCCTTTAATGCTTCAGCCAGCTTTTTAGCATTCGAAATGATATTGCCTGCATAGGTTTTGAAGTCATCCTGAAGCGCTTCGCCGAAGGCAACCGCTTTTGCCGCAATGACGTGCATTAAAGGGCCGCCCTGGATTCCAGGGAAAATGGATTTATCAATTTTCTTCGCATATTCTTCTTTGCAGAGAATCATGCCGCCGCGCGGTCCGCGCAATGTCTTATGAGTAGTAGTTGTAACAAAGTCCGCGAACGGAACCGGATTCTGATGAAGACCAGCAGCTACAAGGCCTGCAATGTGAGCCATATCAACCATCAGCATGGCACCGACTTCATCGGCAATTTCACGGAAACGCTTGAAGTCAATTTCACGCGGATAGGCACTTGCACCCGCTACAATTAATTTCGGCTTAGACGCGCGGGCTTTTTCAAGGACATCTTCGTAATCAATGCGGTGTGTTTCTTTATCCACACCATATTCAACAAAATTGTACTGCACACCGCTGAAGTTAACAGGGCTTCCGTGCGTTAAATGTCCGCCATGGGATAGATTCATGCCAAGAACCGTGTCTCCCTGCTCTAACACAGTGAAGTATACGGCCATGTTTGCCTGTGCACCTGAATGCGGCTGCACGTTCACATGCTCTGCACCGAAAATTTCTTTCGCACGGTCACGGGCTAAATCTTCGACGACATCCACATGCTCACATCCGCCATAATAGCGGCGTCCCGGATAGCCTTCAGCATACTTGTTTGTTAAAACAGAACCCTGTGCTTCCATTACCGCTTCACTGACAAAGTTTTCAGAAGCGATTAATTCAATCTTTGATCTCTGGCGTCCTAATTCTTCCTGAATCGACTTGAAAACCTGCTCATCCTGCTGTGCTAAATGCTTCATAAGAATCCTCCCTTTTCTCCAACACACTTTTAATGAAGGCCAGCCTCTGCGGGCTTGCCCTTTCTATGTATCGATCTTTTTGTGAAAATTCTTTTTTATTTTAGCATGTTTTTTATAAAAGTGACAGGTACCTATACCAGTTTGCTGAAGTGGTATAGGTACCTGTCACCGTCCTTTTAATCCCAGTTCCAATAATCCATCTCCCCAAGGTATGGGGCACGGATTTGTTTTTCTTTTTTAAGTTTTAATAGTTCTTTTACCGGCCCGGTAACCACGGCCCCATAGACAATGAATCCATTTTTCTTCAAGAATTGATGACGTTCTTTCAGATGGTCAAGGCCGAGGAAGTTCTCATAATAGCTTTGAGATTCATTTTTTAAGAGACCCTCCATCTGTTTCAGCATCATCTTTTTATTTTCATCCATTAATTCCTCATTAAGGGTTAATTTTGATTCAGACATATAATCATCGCCTGCTTCCCTTCCCCCGGCCAGACCATATATGGAAGTTAATTCGATTGAATTTCCTCCGCTGCCGTAACCTGTCTTAAATTCTTTCAGTTCTCCTGTATAGAGCGGCATCCAAAGGACTTCGAGGTCATATGGCTTTAAAAGCTCCAGCAGTTCTTCCGGCTTCATGAATGACTGGGTGGAAAATGCCAGTTCCGCCACGGTCCCCTCGTGTATTTTTTCAAGAGAAGTCCAGACCGCAGGTTCCCCTTCAGCTGCCAGCCTTTTTCCGCTATTCGGATTTTCAGGCAGGGAAAAGCGGTAAATGCTTTCATTTTGCGGCTGAAATTCCTGAATACTCAAGGTGGAATATGAATTTAATAGCCCTTTCTCAACCTTCACCTCTCCAATTGTCTGATACTCCCGGCCAATTTTCCGTGCGATCGGATAGGAAATTTTCTGTGTCAGAAATGGAGTTACTTCTTTATTCATTATGCCTCCGAAATCCTCATGCATGTTTGGGTGCTTCCAATCCAGTGCCACCTTGCTGTAAAAAGCATGCTTTCTTTCACTATTGGCAGCGTCTGACAGTATATTTACGGCCATCATATAGGCCCAGAAGAGAAACAGGCAGGCAGCGAGCACTTTAACCACTCTAAATGTTAAGGTAAACCGGTATTTAGCCATGATTTTCTTTTCGCGGTCTTTGTTCCAGTCAGTCATGTTCATCCCTCCATTGTTCATCGGCAAGCTGTGCCAGCTTTTTCCGGGCCCGATGCAGTGTCACCTTTACTTGATTTTCAGACAGGTCCAGCGTTTCCTGAATCTCGCTGTAGCTGAAAGACTCGAATTCTCTTAAATATAAAATGGAACGGTACTGTTCCGGCAGACAGCTCATTAGGTCTGCGACTTTTTCATTCGATTCTTTCTTTAGTGCTGAATCCTCAGGCAATCCGTATGGGCTGGTCATTTCTCCCTTTGAAAATAAATAGTCGGCAAAAGGAATCTTATTTCTCCTCTGCCGTTTCCGCCATTCATCCAAATAAGCATTCCTGGCTACCTTAAAAAGCCATGCCCTTACATCTTCCTGTTTGTAGAAAGAGAGAGAAACCGTTGCCTTAATGAACGTTTCCTGCGTTAGATCTTCAGCTGTTTCCTTAGAGCCTGACATCTTATATAAATAGTAATAAAGCGGTCTGGCATAATGACGATATAAATCATCCAGCCGATCCCGCCTGCTCTCCTTCAACGGCTTCTCCCCCCTTTCTCACTAAAAGCTGCACTATTTACACGTTCTTCTTTCTTGAATGTTACAGATTATATAAAAAAAGGTGACAGGCACCTATACCAGTTTGCTGAAGTGGTATAGGTACCTGTCACCCAGTCCCAATCACCAGGCGATTGGGGCAGCAGTTTATTATTAAATCATCTGCAGGATTCATTCTCAGCGTTCCGTTCGTAAATCGCCCGGGCCCCACCGATGAGTTTTGGCCTGGTTTTGGCCATGGTGACGTGCGCCTCGCCGACTGATTTTTGGGAGGTTCGGATTGGAACAGCTACATGCTTCAGGTGCATGCCGATCAGTGTGTCGCCGATATCAATGCCGGCATCTGCCTTGATAAACTCGACCATAACGGGATCTTTGAAGTGTTCATAGGCGTATGTCGCCATCGCGCCGCCGGCCTTGCGGTGAGGGATAACGGCGACTTCATCCAGATTTTTTGCCTCGGCAACGGCCCGCTCAACGACTAATGCCCTGTTCAAATGCTCACAGCATTGAAAAGCCAGAGCAGCCCCGGTGTCCTGGCGAAGCTTGTCCAGACGCTCAAAAATCATTTCAGCCACTTGTTCCGTTCCGGCTGTGCCTATTCGTTTCCCGGCGACTTCACTTGTGCTGCAGCCCACGGCAAGAATATACTTTTCATTTAGAGGTACTTGTTCGCTAAATTCACGAATGATGGTATCCAATTCTTTTTTCCATTGATCGATCAAAAAGCTCACCCTTTCGAAAGTTTACTTCGTTTCGTAAGCAGTAATCTTTCCGACACGGTTTTCATGGCGGCCGCCTTCAAAATCTGTTGAAAGCCAAACTTTTGCAATTTCACGGGCCAGGCCGGGGCCAATTACTCGTTCACCCATCGCAAGGATATTGCTGTCATTATGTTCACGGGTTGCTTTTGCACTGAATACATCATGCACCAGTGCACAGCGGATTCCCTTTACTTTGTTGGCTGAGATGCTCATGCCAATTCCAGTTCCGCATATCAGAATGCCTTTATCGAATTCACCGCCTGCAACCTTTTCGGCAACTGGCAATGCATAATCCGGATAATCTACTGAAGTTTCGCACTCACAGCCGAAATCTTCATATTCAATGCCCATTTCATCCATTAAGCCTTTTATTTCTTCGCGGAGATTAAGTCCGCCATGGTCTGATGCGATTGCAATTTTCATAATGAAACCCTCCAGTTTGAAGCCGCTTTATTTTGACATTATGCTCTTATTTTGACACAAAACCCTGAAAATATAAAGAAAGGGAGCCGCAATTTGGGCTCCCTTATAGTTTAAATTTAGTAATAGTGCTATTTAATTTTTCGGCCTGCTCTTTTAGCTCGATGGCGAGCTTTTCCACATTGCCGATGACAGCTGTCTGTTGCTGAGTGGCAGCTGAAACCTCCTGTGCGCCTGCTGATGTTTCTTCCGCAATGGCTGCGACTTCCTGAGATTGGGTGGATGTATGCTGAATGCCTTCCATCTGATTATCCACCAATCCTGAAATGGCAGACACTGAAGCAGCCATTTCATTGACCACTTTCGCCATTTCTTCTATCACTTCATTTGTTTTCGTGCCTTTTTTCACTTCATTATTAGCAGTCTCCACCTGATAAGAGATTTGCGTAACAACATTGCGGACCTCTTCCTGTATGTTCTGTATCAGCTCCGAGATGCCCTGGACTGCCTTAGCACTCTCATCTGCAAGCTTCCGCACTTCTTCAGCGACCACAGCAAACCCTTTGCCATGGTCCCCCGCACGGGCCGCTTCAATGGAGGCATTTAAAGCTAGAAGGTTCGTCTGTGCGGCAATGTCACCGACAAGCTGTATGATCTGTTCTACCTTTACGGCATTCTCCTCAAGACGCTTTACTGTCTGAAGTGATTCCTCATTATCCTGGGCCAGTTTTTCTATGCCGGAAATAAGTGAATGGATTACCTTCTTTGATTCCATCAGGTCCTGAACCATTTCACCGGAAACATTTTGTGAAGCTTTTGCTGTATCCTGGACTTCCTGGGCGATGCGCAGGACATCTTCCATGGATTCAGCTGTTGACTGAATGGAAACGGCAGAACTGTCTGCTCCCTGGGAAATCTCGCTGATGGTTCTGGCAATCGCATCTGCCTGCTCTGCAGCTGCTGAGGACTCGGAAGACATGGCAATGACTTTTTCATTCGTTTCTTTGAAATTCTCATCAATTTTATGAACCATATCCCTTAAATTGAAAAGCATATGATTGAATGCAATCCCTAATGAACGGATCTCATCATCCGACTTGGAAAGCTCTGCATCCTGGCCGATATCGCCATTGGCAGCCATGAGGGCCGTTTTTTCAAGCTTCTGCAATGGTTTGGTGATAAAGCCTGCAGCAAAAAAGGCTAGTACACCTGACCAGAAAATACCCATTGCTAAGGTTAAAAAAGTAAAAACAGCTTCTCCAAATGGAAGCATCTCATCAATGCTTGGAAATAAAAAGTAAAGAAATACAGCACTTGTCGTGTATGTAATGATGGCCAGCGATGTGATGAATAATACGAGCTTTTTTCTAAGGCCGAATTTATAGCCCTTTTTCTCCCCCATTATATTGTCCCCCTGATTAATCTGCTCTCTTGATGCGATCCAAAATTTGTTCAATCGCTTCGGTCAGATCTTTAAATGTGCTTCTATATATCTCAACCGGCCCCCCATAAGGGTCGATAACATCTCCCGCAGCTCCGGCAAACTCTTTTAATGTGAAGGTTTTGCCCTCGGCGCCAGGAAACATGGACAGAACCGTATTTTTGTGGCCGGCTGTCATCGTCAAAATATAAGTCGACCAGTCTATTAAATTTTCACTCATACTGGATGACTGATGCTGAAGCGGAATTCCGTGCTCCTCCAGCACACTTTTTGTATTTGCGGATGCCTCACTGCCGTCTGCTGCAAATACGCCAGCCGACTTCACTTCCACACCGGGAATCGATCTGCTTTTCAAAATGGCTTCTGCCATTGGGCTTCTGCACGTATTTCCCGTACAAACAAATAATACATTTGCCATAGAATCTCTCCCTCCTTTTATATCGGTTTAAACTTAATAAACTTTATCCAAACTTTTCTTACATTATAAGACAATTTTCCTATAACACCTATAGCTCCCAAGCAAAAAAAGAAAAAGGGCAGCTCGCACCCTTTTCATTTTTCACAAAATATTAACATTTAAACACCGGGGTCCATTCGACAAAATTCGGGCGGTGCCTGTCACCCTATTAAAAGCTTGACCCCAAAAGCGAGGAGGATGGCGCCACCGAGGGCTTCGCTGTAGGAGCCGATCCAGCTTTGGACTTTTCTGCCGGTGAGGAGACCTGCCCATGTTAAGATGGTCGCCCCGGCTCCGAAGAAGACGAGCACCAGGAACGTTTTTGCTCCGTAGATTCCAAGGCTTAGGCCGACTGAAAAACTATCTAGGCTGACGCCCAGTGCAAAAATCAGCAGCCCCATGCCCACTGGCGTAATTAGGCTGTCTTCTTCATCCCTGAAGCTTGACCATATCATCTGCACGCCTAATAAAAGGAGCAGTCCCCCGCCGGCATATCCGGCAATGGCTCCAAATGTATTTGAAAGGAATCTGCCTGCTATCATTCCCAATAAAGGCATCCATACATGAAAAAGTCCAATGGTGATGCCGATTTTAGCTATTTGTCTGAGGCGGAGTTTGTACATCCCCATGCCAAGACCTACTGAAAAGGCATCCATCCCCAATGCGAATGCCATTAAAGCCAGTGTTAAAATTTCTCCAATCATTGCAGACATTTTTCCGCCCCCTTGGACTTGCTAATTCAGCATATGCACGTCCAGGAGGATTTAGAATCCCATTGCCTTTTTACAAAACAAAAAACCGCTTCCTGACGAAACGGTTTCTTTATTATCTGCTAATGACCCTGTGTCCAGCTGCCTTCATCAGGCGGTTCATGATGGCATGACCGACGCCTTCCCCCGGAAACATCTCACAGAATATAACATCAGCATCTGTTGTATTGAAATATCTTAACGCTTCATAGAGAGAGCTTGCCACGGTCTCAAGCTTTTCCCGCTGTCCGCAGGCATACACATAGTCAGCATGATAGAATTCCCGGTTTTCCACTGTCGTCAGAACGCCAACTGAAAGACCTTCCTGCTTCTTATCATCAACAAATTGCTGGATATCCTCTCTTGTTCCTTCTACTAAATAAAGAGGTGCATCCGGTGCATAGTGACGGTACTTCATACCCGGTGATTTCGGCGCCTGGCTTTCATCCGTTAATGCCGGGTCAACACTGATCTCTCCCACAACCTCTTCCAGCTGCTCTCTTGTAATGCCGCCCGGCCTTAGGATAACCGGCACTTCTCCCGTACAATCCACAACGGTTGATTCCACACCAACACCAGTCGGACCTCCGTCCACTAATCCGGCAATTCTTCCATTCAGATCTTCCCAGACATGGTCAGCTGTTGTCGGACTTGGCCTTCCGGACCGGTTCGCACTTGGAGCTGCAATGGGCAGACCTGTTTTCTTCAACAGCGCAAGGGCAACCGGATGATCCGGCATTCTCACAGCCACTGTGGATAAACCTGCTGTGGCATATTCGGAAAGAACGCCCTCCTTATGAGTAAAAATAAGCGTAAGCGGTCCCGGCCAGAATTGTTCCATCAGCGTCTGCGCCTTTTGCGGAACTTCCGTTATAAAAGCGTCCAGCTGAGCTCTGTCAGCAATGTGGATAATCAGGGGATTATCACTCGGACGTCCTTTTGCCTCAAATATTTTTTTGACCGCTTCATCATTTTTCGCATTTCCGCCTAATCCATATACGGTTTCTGTTGGAAAAGCGACCACTTCATTATCTTTCAGCAGATCGGCAGCCTGTGAACACTGTGAATAACTATCTTCTTTATCCACACTGTTATCCACCGACCATCTTTTTGTAATCATTGTTATCCACCTTCACAAAAAATGTTTTTTTGCTGTCAAAATTCCTATGTTTTCGACATTTTTTTGAACATTCCTTTGGAAAGTATAGTAGAAGAAGCTGGATAACTCAAGTCTTATCCACAAATTGTGTATAAATAAGACGGATTTGTGTATAACTTTGGCAAGATACCCACAATTCACATGGATAATTTTAAAAAGAAAGAGTTATCCACAGTCAGGATGTGTTTAACATGCTCTGATTCGAATAATACTTCCGGCAAGTGTGCTGTTTCTTCCTCTTTAAAACCAAGCAGGCTGAAAAAGGCAAGCGAATTTCGTTTATTGGATGCAAGATACAAAGCCTCCATGCCCCGATCCCTGGCCAGCATTAATATTTGCTCAAACAAAATAAATAAATCTTTTTCAGTTGCTGTGGATGTCATCACAAGCGATCTTAAAAGACCGGCCTTTCCATGGGGTTCAATTCCCAGGGTAGCCTTAATATCCCCGGAATCATTCTCCATAATTAAAAAATATTCAATTGCTTCCTTTATCCCGTCCGTACTTAAGTTTGCAGATTCCAGAAATGATGCCAGATTCTCCACATCTGAAGCATGAGCACATCTCACTACACCTGTTTCCATTTCTTCACCCCATTTTCTTATTTTCACTCTATGAATATGAAAAAATAGAAAAAGTAGAACTAGATTTTCGGAAAAACGGAAGCACCCTGACGAAACACTATGATTTAAACATAAAACACGGCAGCTGTCTGATGCGGCTGCCGTGTTTATATTACTATCATATACATTTTTTCTGCGGCAGGTTTAGTCGTTCGAGTTGCCGCCTTTTCGGCCGATTTCTTCGTAGAAATCGCGGTCATGATTTTCACTAGTTGCTTCTCCGCCCTTTTTGCCTATTTCCTGGTAGAATTCCTTGTCATGGCTTTCAGCTGTTGCTTCTCCGCCTTTTTGGCCAATCTCCTGATAGAAGTCACTATCATGATTTTCAGCTGTCGCTTCTCCGCCTTTTTTTCCGATTTCCTGATAGAAGTCCTTGTCATGGTTATCAGCTGTTGCTTCTCCGCCTTTGGAGCCGATTTCCTGATAGAATTCCTTATCATGGTTGCGGCTTGTTGCTTCTCCGCCCATGCGTCCTCGTTCCTCACGAGACATTTTATCGTTGTTATTATTGTTGTTTTTAGCCATAATCTTTCATCTCCTTTTTTTGTTTGTGTTTTGTTGCTACACTCCTTTAAATATCCGTTTTTGGGAGAATCAAACGCATGAAAGAAAGATGTTATATGGTTGTCTTAATTGTAATTTGATTTCCATTTTTTAAAATGATTCTAAAAAGGGGTGGGATTTGGGACGGGGTTCTGACTCTGCCTGCCCTTTTTCTCGCTTTTGGGTCTGAAGTTGACCCAGGTTCTGACTCTGAATCCCCTTTTCCGGCTACCACTGTCCGAAGCCGACTCTAGGCACACCCATTTACTCACCGTAAAAGGAAAAACCCTGCTCTGCAGCAGGGCTTAACCAAAGATCTTTTCCCAAATTTCTACTAAAAAGAACTTTACTTCTACTGGTTCTTCATCTTCCTCAGTATAAACCGGAGGAGTTTCTTTTTCGGAGTCTGTGTCAGCCGCGATTTCTTCTGCTTGTACTACTCCCTTATTTTCCCCTTCTTCAAATCCTTCGCTTACAGCTACACCGTTTGAGAAGTCAAGGAAGCATAGCGGAGGGAACAGCACGCACCACCAGTTGGCGCCTTTTCCTTCGCCAAGAGTGATTAAGATTGCTTCGTATTCGCCAGCAGGATATAAGAATTGTCCGTATAATTTCGTTGGGAAGCTGACTTTTCCAAAGTCGGCATTTACACTTTGATTCGCCCCTTCTTCAGCAACTACTTGTTCGGCAATCTTCTGAATCTCAGGCAATCTGGACTGGATCAGTTCGCGGGCATCTTCGATGGAAGTCAGCTCTGCCACCCACTCTGTGATTTCTGCATTTACAGCGTCCCTTACTTTTCTTTTAACCGCCTGGTCCTCTTCATTATCGCTATTGGCCAGAATGCGCAGCCTGATAGCCTCATTTGGTATGACCATCGGTTCATCTGCTGTCACTTCTGTTTGCGGTATATATAAACTTAATATAGTTCCTAAGGATAAAATCAGTACATATAATTTCACAATCGTCTTTGTGTTCATCATTTACGCCACCATCCCTTCACTATCCACAGTGTGGACAGGATGGCAGAATCTTAAACTATTAAAATTAATATTTTTCTAGTTTCTATCAATTTTATTTATTCGACAAAATTCGGGTGGTGCCTGTCACCCGATTTCCGCAAAAACCATCCGGTCTTTGCCGTTAATATCGTAGATGGTTTCGATATTGGCCTGTGGAAAAGTCTTTTGCAGGAGTGCAGAAACTGCTGCACTTTGGCCGGCTCCTACCTCGAAGCCGATGAGAGCATGGTCCTTGATGACAGCTGGCAGCTCTGCCATAAAGCGCTGGTACAGATCCAGCCCCTCTTCCCCTGCAAAGAGGGCACGATGCGGCTCATGCTTAGTGACTACATCTGACATCCATTCGATATCCCTTTCTGGTATATACGGAGGGTTTGATAGAATGATATCGAACTTCTTCCCTTTTGAGATAAGGGGCTGGAGAAGATCTCCCTGGAAAAATTCGATTTCTGCGCCATTCTGTTCTGCATTTTTTTGAGCAAGCTCAAGAGTCGGCCCATAGATATCTGTGGCCGTGACAGTTAATTCCGGTTTCTCGAGCTTCATCGTAACAGCAATCGCTCCGCTTCCGGTGCCGATGTCCGCCATTTCAAGCCCAGTTGCGGTGCCAAACAGCTTGTTTATCTTCTGCAGAGCGTTATAAACCAGTTCTTCTGTTTCCGGTCTTGGGATAAGCACATCTTCATTCACCTGGAAGGTGCGCCCGTAGAATTCCTCAGAGCCGATGATATACTGAACAGGCTGACCCGCTGCATGCGCCTGCACAGCTCCCTGGAATTCGGCCAGGATCTCCGGATGCAAGTCTTCGCGCAGATTAGCCAGAAAGCTTGCCCTGCTCATCTTCATAAAATGCTGCAATAGCAGCTCACCGGCATTCTCATCGCGATTGGACTTCTTTAAAAAAGAAGAAGCCCAGTTGAGGGCTTCATATACTTTCATCGTTGAATTACTCATTGGATGCACTGTCCAGCTTGGCAGATTGCTCTTCCACGATCAGCGCGTCAATAACCTCATCAAGCTTGCCTTGAAGGATCTGGTCAAGCTTTTGGATCGTTAAGCCGATGCGGTGATCGGTTACACGGTTTTGCGGGAAGTTGTACGTACGGATACGCTCAGAGCGGTCTCCGGTACCAACTGCCGATTTACGCTGCTGGTCATATTCAGCCTGCGCTTCCCGCTGGAACTTATCATAAACACGGGCACGAAGAACCTTCATCGCTTTTTCTTTATTCTTGATTTGTGACTTTTCATCCTGGCAGGATACAACCGTCATTGTCGGCAAGTGAGTCAGACGAACAGCTGACATTGTCGTATTAACACTCTGTCCGCCCGGTCCGCTTGAAGCAAATGTATCCACACGGATATCTTTTTCATGAATGTCAATTTCCACTTCTTCTGCTTCCGGAAGAACCGCAACCGTTGCCGTAGAAGTGTGGATGCGCCCGCCGGATTCAGTTTCCGGTACACGCTGAACACGGTGTGCGCCATTTTCAAACTTAAGCTTGGAAAATGCACCATTTCCGTTGATCATGAAGATGATTTCCTTATATCCGCCTACACCCGTTGAGCTGGTTTCAATGACATCAATCTTCCAGCCCTGTGTCTCGGCAAAGCGGCTGTACATGCGGTATAGGTCACCTGCAAATAAGGCAGCCTCATCGCCGCCGGCAGCACCGCGGATTTCCATAATAACGTTTTTATCATCATTCGGGTCTTTTGGAATAAGAAGGATTTTCAGACGCGCTTCCAGATCCTCTTTTCTTTCCTCAAGCTCACCTAACTCTTCTTTAACCATTTCGCGCATTTCTGCATCCAGCTTCTCTTCAAGCATGGCACGCGCATCCTGATACTGCTCTTTCACTTCTTTATATTCGCGGTATGTGTCAACAGTTTCCTGAATACCGGACTGTTCTTTTGAATATTCGCGAAGCTTTTTTGGATCATTGACAATTTCAGGATCGCTCAAAAGCTCATTTAATCTTTCATAACGGTCCTCGACAGATTGAAGACGATCAAACACAGCCATTCACCTCAATTTTTTATCCAATAACCGCGGGCATTTCCCAGCGGAGTATAGTTAAATTTATTTACAGACGTTGCTCCATAACATTCTAATTATAGTATAGCTGAAAGTTACAGTCAAAACGATTCATGGCTTTCTTTTTGTCCGGGAATTTTCTGAAAAATCATTGCCTGGGGTGGTTATATCCTATATATTGATTTTATCAATTGATTCTGCGTTTTTTACTGGGAAATGAGGTGGATCGGCATGAAAGCCATCGTATTAGGCATTTTCTCCGCCTTCTTCTTTGCTTTCACATTTGTTTTAAACCGGGCAATGGAAATGGATGGCGGGAGCTGGCTATGGAGCGCCTCGCTCCGCTATTTTTTCATGATACCTCTGTTGGGTGCCATCGTGGCATTCAGGGGGAATTTGCGGCCCTTATTAACTGAAATGAAAAAGGCCCCAGGGCCATGGCTGCTATGGAGCTTTGTAGGCTTTGGCTTATTTTACGCACCTTTATGTTTTGCGGCGGCCTATGGACCCGGCTGGCTGATTGCCGGAACCTGGCAGATTACGATTATCTCCGGTTCCCTGCTTGCACCGCTTTTTTTCGTTGCGTTTCAAACCGGAAATGGAACGGTGAAAGTAAGAGGGAAAATTCCTTTTCGCGGAATGATGATGAGCCTGGTCATTCTTCTTGGCGTTGCGGTTATGCAGGTGGAGCACGCATCTTCCATTTCTTTGCGGGATACGCTGCTTGTCATCATTCCCCTGATTATCGCCTCCTTTGCCTACCCGTTAGGCAACCGTAAAATGATGGATGTGTGTGAGAATCGGCTTGACGCCTACCAGCGTGTGCTCGGAATGACGATTGCCAGTCTTCCTTTTTGGTTCCTCCTCTCAGTTGCAGCCATGGCAACAAGCGGAGTGCCCAGTTTCAGCCAGGTCACTCAATCCGGGTTAGTCGCTCTCTTTTCCGGAGTTTTTGCCACGGTATTGTTCTTTGCAGCAACAGACCTTGTCCGGGGCAATATGCAAAAACTCGGTGCTGTGGAAGCAACTCAATCTCTCGAGGTTCTTTTTGCTGTTCTTGGTGAAGTGTCGCTGCTGGCAAGCCCGCTGCCATCTGGAATTTCGTTAACAGGAATGGCCCTTGTCATTGTTGGCATGGTGCTGCACAGTTATGTGACCTCGAACAAGGCTATTTTAAAAAGAAAAGCTGCGTAAAAAAATGCCCTGGGTAAGCAGGGCATTTTACGTGCGGTCTTCCTGAACCTTCACTTCAATATGATAAGTCGGAAGAGCTTTAATCAGAGCTTTATGCAATTGAGCCTGTGAATCCATCTTTTCCTGATGGGTCATATTGCCTTTCCGGTATGCAGTCACCCACATATCCTCCCCATTGATCCAAACAGCTCCCGGGCGGTAGCCCTCATGAGCAGCAATCACCTTGCGGGCATGGTCGATATCATCCTGATTATCCAGGCGCTTGCCGTCAAAGTTGATAAAGTTCGGATTCTGATCACCGCTCATCGTCCGGTCCAATGTATCATTGTCCTCTGTGCGGTCCAGATCGTTATTGATGAATGAAACTCCATCCCGGCTCTCATGGTCATACTCACTTTCAGTTGCCTGATTGTTGGCACAGCCAGCCATCAATGTGAGCAGCAGAAGGAACATACTCAGTTTTTTCATTCTTTACACCTCCTTTTTATAGCATGTCCGCTATAAGAAGGATTGTGCGGTCCAAAATAAGGCAGAGCTGGGCGGTGGAAGGCGTTGCTAGTTGATTTGGCTGAAGCTTTGGTAAGCACTTTTCTTAGTTTTTTGTCAGAAGTCGCTCCGGGTTCAGACTCAAATCACGGAATTTTTGCTTTTTGTGTCTGAAGTTGACCCAGGTTCGAACTCAAACTGCTGGATCTTTGCTTTTTGTGTCTGAAGTTGACACAGGTTTGGACTCAAACTGCCGGATCTTTGCTTTTTGTGTCAGAAGTTGGCCCAGTTTTGGACTCAATCCCAGGTTTTTCGCTTTTTAACAAAATAAAAAAACTGCCCGGAACACGCCAGGGCAGAGAGATCGTTAAGTATGAATTTATGATAAAAACTCGGTTGTCTTCTGTTTTTCTAAAACATTGGGCGATTTGGGTACTTCATGATGATGGCGGCAGCGCGGTTCATAGGCTTCTGAAGCGCCAACTAAAATAACCGGGTCATCATATGAAGCTGGATTTCCATTGATCAGGCGCTGTGTACGGCTTGCAGGTGATCCGCAGACGGCACAGACGGCTTGAAGCTTTGTAACCAATTCTGCTATCGCCATGATGGCAGGCATTTGGCCAAACGGCTCCCCGCGGAAGTCCTGGTCAAGTCCGGCAGCGATAACACGATGTCCGCTGTCAGCCAGGTGCTGAATGACTTTGACAATTTCATCATCAAAAAATTGCACTTCATCAATAGCAATCAAATCAGTTTCAGATGTAATGTATTTAAAAATATCGGTAGACTGGGTCAGGGGTTTAGCTATGACCGAAGTTCCATTATGTGAAACGACAGCTTCATCACTATATCGGTTATCAATCTGCGGTTTAAATACAGCAATTTGCTGTTTGGCGAACTGAGCTCTGCGCACACGGCGAATCAGTTCTTCTGATTTGCCGGAGAACATGCTGCCGCAAATGACTTCCACCCATCCGTGATGATTCATAACGTACATGAACGGCCTCTCCTTCCTCGTTCTAACTAATAGAATGGCTTGTTTAATAACAAAGTATAAAGTTTTTTACTTTGATAACTGTCTAGCT
>NZ_NPDG01000025.1:0-583 GCF_002272225.1 Bacillus sp. 7894-2 | reverse complement strand
CCGCTTTTCTTACTATTTTATGAAGAAAGGGGTCGAGCTGTTAATCTTACTTGCACTCGCGATTTTAAAAAGCAAAAAGGTCCCTAAAGTAATTCTTCATAACGGCTTATTTTGCAATAAAAAACAGGCAAGAAAGTTAACTTGCCTGTTTTTGTTGTTTATTATTTTTGTTCTGACTTAATGCCGTATTTCTTATTGAAACGGTCAACACGTCCGCCGGCTTCAGCGAATTTCTGACGTCCAGTATAGAATGGATGGCACTCAGAGCAAGTTTCAACGCGGATTTCTTCTTGAACAGAACCGGTTTCGAACTCGTTACCGCAAGCACATTTCACCATTGCTTTTTTATAGTTAGGATGAATTCCTGATTTCATTCTTTTCATCTCCTTCCGCCCTGAATCATTCGAAACAGAGTTATATATTACGGGCAATCATGAATTGCCGTAAACTTCAAAAACACACTGTCGTTATTATAACAAGTCCATGTGTTTTTTGCAATAAGTGAATTTCGCATCCTGGAATTTCCAGATGGAATTTTGTTTATTAACGTTACCCGTTGGTTTCCGCTGCAGGCATTTGCTTT
>NZ_NPDG01000024.1:0-10504 GCF_002272225.1 Bacillus sp. 7894-2 | reverse complement strand
CCAACTCAGTAGAGTAATTTAGATTACTGCAGAAAACAAATTTAACATAAACAGCATTCTTAAAAAAGACAATTGCATTCAAATTTAATTACGAACGCTTAGCCTTCATTTCTTCAGCAAGGTTGGCGAAGAATTCTTCGTTTGATTTTGTCTGTCTTAGCTTGCGAAGCAGTTTTTCGGCGAAGTCCGGTGAATCGGACATGGACTTGCGGATTGCCCACAGCTTGTCCAGGTGATCCTTCTGAATAAGAAGTTCCTCTTTACGCGTGCCGGAGCGGCGGATGTCGATGGCCGGGAAGATTCTTCTTTCAGCCAGTGAGCGGTCAAGGTGCAGCTCCATATTGCCTGTCCCTTTGAACTCTTCATAGATAACATCATCCATCCGTGAACCCGTGTCAACGAGTGCAGTTGCCAGAATCGTTAAGCTTCCGCCCTCTTCAATGTTTCGGGCAGCACCGAAGAAACGCTTTGGCCGGTGGAATGCAGCTGGGTCAATACCGCCGGACAGGGTTCTGCCGCTTGGAGGAATAACCAGGTTATACGCTCTTGCCAGCCTTGTAATGCTGTCCATCAGAATCACAACATCACGCTTATGCTCAACGAGACGCATTGCACGTTCAAGAACGAGCTCGGCCACTTTAATGTGGTTTTCCGGCACTTCATCAAATGTGGAGCTGACTACATCGCCTGCAACGGAACGCTCGATGTCTGTTACCTCTTCCGGGCGCTCGTCAATCAATAGCACGATCAGTTCCGCTTCCGGGTGGTTGGTTGTTACGCTATTGGCAATTTCTTTTAAAAGCATAGTCTTACCTGCTTTTGGAGGCGCGACAATCAGACCCCGCTGCCCGAATCCAACCGGTGCAAGCAGGTCCATAATTCTTGTAGACAGCTGTCTTGTACCTGTCTCCAGTTTCATATGGCGGTTTGGATAAAGTGGTGTCAGTCCAGGAAAGTGAACGCGCTCTTTTGCTGATTCGGGATCATCGCCATTCACGGCTTCAACCTGCAGAAGGCCGAAATAACGCTCATTTTCTTTTGGAGGACGGACTTTTCCTGAAACCTTATCTCCGTTTCTCAAATCGAAACGGCGGATCTGGGAAGCGGAAATATAAATATCCTCTGAGCTTGGTGAATAGTTGATTGGACGAAGGAAACCAAATCCTTCAGACTGAATGATCTCCAGGACGCCTTCCATGAAGAAGTAGCCCTCCTGCTCTGCTCTTGCTTTCAGGATGGCAAAGATTAATTCTTTTTTCGATAACTTGCTGTAATAAGAAACTTTATATTCACGGGCAAGTTCATAAAGCTCTTTAAGCTTCATATTTTCTAAACTTGAAATATTTAAACCCATTTTTACACCACACTTTTGAAATTTTCAATTATTCCCTCCATATGCAGCTGTTCAAATGATTGGACTTTATATGAAAGGAAAGGGAAAGATACGTTGAGGCACTGAAAATAGCTGAAGATTCTATCATTATGTTCTTAATTAAAGGTTTCGAGGAATGGAACGGTTTGCTGTCCGTTTTCGGTTAAATTTATGAGGAATCCTATTCCATGTAAAACAATCTCTATTTTACCCCTTAATGTGAAAATTAATCAATAACAAAATTTGATATGGAAAATATAGCAGGAAGGAAATGAAAATGAGCAGGCTGGCGCAATGCGGCCAGCACTCATTTTCTATCTGTTTATTTATATTTATCTAATAACAAGATTAGGCTTTTTATTCAGACTATGGCGCCCTTCGACAAAGCGGACCGTTCCTGATTTTGCACGCATAACAATTGAATGGGTTGAACCGTATGAGCCTTTGAACTGTACGCCTTTCAAAAGCTCCCCATCTGTTACGCCTGTTGCAGCAAAAATCGCGTCATCGCCTTTTACCAGGTCTTCCATAAGAAGGACTTTATTAATATCAAGGCCCATCTTCAAGCAGCGCTCAGCCTCTGCGTCATTTTGCGGAAGAAGTTTCCCCTGAATTTCCCCGCCAAGGCACTTTAGGGCAACAGCTGCCAGCACGCCTTCCGGTGCACCGCCGGATCCGAACAAAATATCGACACCTGTTTCATCAAAGGCAGTATTAATGGCTCCAGCCACGTCGCCATCGTTGATTAATTTAATTCTGGCACCTGCTTCGCGAAGCTGGCTGATGATGTGTTCATGGCGCTCACGGTTAAGCACTGTCGCCACAACATCCTGGATATCCTTGTTTTTGGCTTTTGCCACCGCTTTCAAATTATCCAAAACAGAAGCGTTAATATCAATTTGACCAACAGCTTCAGGACCGACTGCAATTTTGTCCATGTACATATCCGGTGCGTGCAGAAGATTTCCATGGTCAGCTACCGCAAGAACAGCTAATGCATTCCAGCCGCCGGATGCTACGATGTTAGTGCCTTCAAGCGGATCAACAGCGACATCCACGCGCGGGCCGTAGCCTGTTCCAAGCTTTTCCCCGATATAAAGCATTGGCGCTTCATCCATTTCGCCTTCCCCGATAACGACTGTCCCCTTCATTGGCACCGTATCGAACACATCTCTCATTGCAGAAGTAGCGGCATCATCCGCTTCATCCTTTAATCCGCGGCCCATCCAGCGTGCTGATGCTAATGCGGCACCTTCCGTTACGCGAACTAATTCCATTGACAAACTTCTTTCCATCGATTTTTCCTCCCCGGATTCTAAGGCTGGCAGCATGGCAAATGCGGACCGGCTTCTTACCCCCCGGCACCGCCAGCCTGCCTTAATTTATATTTGTCTGCTGATCCCGCTTAAGCATTGGCCCAAGTATGATCAGTCAGCTGTTAATATTCAAAGTTGTTCTATTTATGCGTTCTTCATTTGTTCCATTTCTTCTTTGCTCATTTCTTCGCGCCAGATTGTGGCACCAAGTCCATTCAGCTTTTCAACCAGGTGGCTGTAGCCTCTGTCGATATGTTCTAAGCCTGTGACTTCGGTAACTCCCTCCGCCATTAAGCCGGCAATTACCAGTGCTGCACCTGCGCGCAAATCACTCGCCTTTACTTTAGCACCCTGAAGCTGAACAGGCCCATTGATGATCGCAGAGCGCCCTTCCACTTTAATGTTGGCATTCATTCTGCGCAGCTCATCAATATGCTTGAAGCGGGCACTATAAATAGTATCAGTGACCATGCTTGTCCCTTCTGCACCTGTTAACAGAGAAGTCAGAGGCTGCTGCAGATCTGTAGGGAAGCCTGGATAGACAAGTGTTTTAATGTCCACAGCTTTCATTTTCTCAGCTGGCCCGACAAATACCTGGTCGTCGTTCGATTCAATCTGAACGCCCATTTCGCGCAGCTTGGCAATTAAGGACTCAAGATGGTGCGGGATGACATTGTCAATCAGCACGCCTTCTCCAGCTGCTGCACCAACAATCATATACGTTCCCGCTTCAATCCGGTCCGGGATGATCGTATGCTGGCAGCCATGCAGATGGTCCACACCATCAATGCGGATCACATCTGTCCCGGCACCCTTAATTTTCGCGCCCATATTGGTTAAAAGCGTAGCAACATCAATAATTTCAGGCTCTTTTGCGGCATTTTCGATAATGGTTCTGCCTTTCGCCCTGACAGCGGCAAGCATGATATTAATGGTTGCTCCCACACTGACAACATCGAGATAAATACGGGCTCCGCGCAGTTCATCGGCACGAAGGTAAATGGCTCCCTGCTCATTGGTCACGCGCGCGCCAAGAGCTTCAAACCCTTTTATATGCTGGTCGATCGGCCTTGGCCCAAGATGGCATCCTCCTGGAAGTCCAATAACCGCTTTTTTAAATCGGCCAAGCATCGCTCCCATTAAATAATAGGAAGCACGCAGTTTTTTTACTTTTCCGTTCGGCAAAGGCATGGAAATCATGGAAGAGGGATCAACTGTCATATCATTTTCAGAGAATTCGACAGTGCCCCCTATTTCTTCAAGCAAATCTTTTAGAATTTGTACATCCGAAATATCCGGCAAACCTTCAATTGTTACAGGCGATTCCGCTAAAATGGTAGCTGGAATCAGTGCGACGGCACTATTCTTCGCTCCGCTGATCCGGACAGTGCCTTTTAAAGGATATCCACCTGCAATCATTAGCTTTTCCATTTGTAACTCCCTTCTAAGCCGTTGTTAAACACATATGCTGGAATTTGACTTCAATATTTAAAAAATTGATAGCCCTTACAGCAAAAGCTACACACTACTTTTCTAACCAACTTCAGCAGAAAATAGCCATAGCTTCTATAAGAAACCCAGTAGGCTTGTCTTTTTTAATATCGGAAAAATTGTCTTCGGGAAAATATGCACTTTCATATTATCATGTATCTGCATTTTTCAACATTGCAAGTTGGAAAAGGAACAATTTTCCATGTAATTTTTGCAGATTCCGACATTATCTTTATCTTATAGTTTACACGAAAAATCAAATCTCATGTATTGTATTCAAAAAAAGTTAAAATTAAGAAAGAAGCACTAAAAAACCGGGGTACAAGTAATGGGGCTGGCTTTGATCAAGAAAAGCGCAAGCGCCTTGCCCACCCCCGACAAGCACAAGCCGGGCCACCTGGAAAGGCGTCCTTTGCCTTTTTAGGTGGCTCGGATTGTGACCTCGAGGGGGTAGGCGCTTGCGCTAGACAGTTCTCAAAATAAAAATAAACAAAGCCAGTTTCCTAGAGTTATTTTACCGAAGGAAGCTTATCTATCCTCTTGAGTTCCAGTCTGCGAGGAACGCTTCGATTCCCTTGTCTGTCAGAGGATGGTTGAATAACTGCTGAATCACTTTATAAGGGACAGTCGCGATATGAGCTCCTCTTAGTGCTGCATCCGTCACGTGCTGTGGATGTCTGATGGAGGCCGCAATGATTTCTGTATCAATGTCATGAATCGCGAAGATTTCAGCGATTGTGGAGACCAGATCGAGGCCGTTGTGGCCAATGTCGTCCAAGCGTCCAAGGAATGGAGAAACATATGAAGCTCCTGCTCTTGCAGCTAGCAGCGCCTGGTTTGCACTGAAAATCAGCGTTACATTTGTTTTAATGCCTTCTTTTGAAAAAACGCTTACTGCTTTCAGGCCATCCGGCGTCATTGGCACCTTGATTGTGATGTTCGGTGCAATCGCTGCAAGCTCTCTTCCTTCTTTAATCATGCCTTCAGCGTCAAGAGCAATGACCTCGGCGCTGACTGAGCCTGGCACCAATTCCGTGATTTCGCGAAGACGGTCAGGGAAGGATACATTCTTTTCCTTTGCCACCAATGATGGGTTGGTTGTTACTCCGGCAACTACCCCTAGGGCATATGCTTCTTTAATTTCGTCCATGTTCGCTGTATCGATGAAAAACTTCATATAAAATCCCACCTTATAAAATATTCTGATATCTATGTATTATTAAATAAAGCTGTGATTCTGTAAAGCCTTACATGCATATGCACCTCAATAAATAAGGCAAACCGCTCCTAATTCTAGAAGCGGTTTTCTCGTGCAGTTATTTGATTATGCTTTGTTTGAAGAACCAAATTCGCGCATTTTGCCGATTACTGTTTCTTTAATCGCTTCGCGTGCAGGTCCTAAGTATTTGCGCGGATCGTATACTTCTGTATCTGCTGCCAATACTTCACGAACACGTTTTGCGGAAGCAATTTGGTTTTCAGTGTTTACATTGATTTTAGCAGTTCCTAAAGAAACGGATTTTTGGATATCCTTTGTCGGGATTCCAGTACCGCCATGAAGAACCAGAGGAACACCTGTAAGGCTTCCGATCTCTTCCATTTCAGCAAAGCCAAGGTTTGGCTCACCTTTGTATGGTCCATGAACAGAACCAAGGGCCGGAGCAAGGCAGTCGATGCCTGTACGCTTAACCAGCTCTTCACATTCTTTTGCATCAGCATAAATAACGCCATCAGCAATAACATCGTCTTCCTGTCCGCCAACAGTTCCAAGTTCTGCTTCAACTGAAACGCCTTTTGAATGTGCATATTCAACTACATTTGAAGTAGTCTCCACATTTTGTTCGAATGGATCATGGGAAGCATCGATCATAACGGATGTGAATCCGGCATCGATAGCTTCTTTACATTTATCAAAACTTGAACCGTGGTCTAAGTGGATAGCCACTGGAACGGTAATTTTATAATCTTCAAGCAGTCCTTCAACCATTTTTACAACTGTTTTAAAACCGCCCATGTAGCGTGCAGCACCTTCGGAAACACCAAGGATAACCGGTGATTTTTCTTCTTCTGCCGCCTGCAGGATCGCTTGAGTGAACTCAAGGTTGTTTAAGTTAAATTGACCTACTGCATAGCCTTCTGATTTTGCTTTATTAAGCATTTCAGTCATAGAAACTAAAGGCATTTTTCTTCCTCCTTATTGATAATCGTTTAAGTTCAGGCAGACTAAATACTGTTAAAGTTTTCCCCTTAACACTATCGAATATGTACCCTTAAAATAGTCCGCTAAACTGAGAC
This sequence comes from Bacillus sp. 7894-2, assembly GCF_002272225.1. Lineage (NCBI taxonomy): Bacteria > Bacillati > Bacillota > Bacilli > Caryophanales > Bacillaceae > Bacillus > Bacillus sp. 7894-2. The sequence continues at coordinate 4,030 of NZ_NPDG01000024.1, read as the reverse complement.
GACCCTTTGGAATTCATCTGTTATCATACCAAAAAGGACTTAGAAAAGCCATTATTCCAGCGTGTTTTTATGAATTGTCATAAAGCAAACGCTATCATTTTTATTGTGTTGGAATTTCAGGTTAAAAACGGATATTTTTGGCTTATTACGAGTTAGGGACAAGCAAGTATTTTTTTACTGCCGCCCTGATGTCATCGATATCGAATGGCTTTGCAAAGTGAGTAAGAGCACCCAGATCCTTTGCTTCCTGAATCATATCGAGTTCACCGTAAGCCGTCATGATAATAACGCGGATATCTTTATCCACTACTCTCATTCTTTTTAAAATTTCAATCCCGTCCATTCCCGGTATTTTCATATCAAGAAGAACAAGATCAGGCGAATGCTTGGAAACAATGTCGAGAGCCTGGACTCCATTGGCAGCCTGGTACGTGTCGTACCCTTCCTTCTGCAGTACCTCATTAAGTAAAATGCGGATTCCGAACTGATCATCTACGATTAAAATTTTCCCTTTCATCAAGCCACCTCTTTCTGTCGTATTAAAAGCACTTAGGTTTTAAACCATACTGAATTATGACTGCAGGTCACTTAACTATACATTCTCCTACAGCTAATTTCTCTGTGAAACTTGATTATTCCTTCTTATTTTAGTAAATACCTTTGATTATTTTACCTTTCCTTCCACATTCTCTATAATAGAACCGCAGGAAGAGATGAAGGAGTGAACGGATTTGCTGAAGATGTTTTCTACCCAGCTGACAGGCTTATTTAAAAGACTTCAGGAAAAAGAGGAATTTTCCATAGAGGACAGCGCCCGCCTTTTGGCCCAGGCTGCTGCCGGTGATGGGAAAATATATATTTATGGTGCAAAAGAAATGGCCGCAATCGGCTATGAAGCCGTCCAAAGCCAGGAGCCGCTTAGGGATGCCGCAATTTTGGAGAAAGATGCGGAAGTCGCTGAAACAGACCGCGTCATAATCTTTTCAAGATATTCGGATGACGAAGACGCAGCCGCTCTCGCAAAATCTTTGTCCGAAAAAGAGATACCCTTTGTGGCAGTAAGCACTTTAAGAACTGAAAGTGGCGGCAGTCTGGCCGATTTGGCTGATGTTCATATAGATTTAAAGCTTGCGAAAGGCCTTCTGCCTGATGAAGAGGGCAATCGCTTCGGCTATCCGGCCTCGATGGCTGCTTTGTTTGTGTATTATGGAATTAAGTTTACGATTGATGAGATTTTGTCGGAGTTTGAGTAGCTTTTGCGGGTTTTATCTGTAAAAATACTTTGTGCTCCACAAACAAAAAATCCCTCCGCATCCGGAGGGATTTTTCGCATATTATAGTTTCTCGCTGAACTTCAATGATGCCCCGACAAATTCACGGAATAATGGCTGAGGGCGGGTTGGTCTTGAGATAAATTCAGGATGGAACTGGGAAGCGACGAACCAAGGGTGATCCTTGACTTCGATGATTTCCACCAGGCGGCCGTCCGGGCTTGTACCGGAGAAGACAAAGCCTGCTTTTTCCATATCCTGACGGTAATGGTTGTTGAACTCATAGCGATGGCGATGACGCTCATATACCACTTCATCCTGGTATGCCTCAAAAGCTTTTGTATCTTCATTCAATTTACAAGCCTGCAAACCAAGTCTTAGAGTTCCGCCTAAATCTTCAATATCCTTTTGCTCAGGCAGAAGATCGATTATTGGATGCGGTGTTTCAGGAGCAATTTCTGCTGAGTGCGCCCCTTCAAGACCCAGTACGTTTCTTGCAAATTCAATCGAAGCCAGCTGCATGCCCAGGCAGATGCCAAAGAATGGCTTTTTGTTTTCGCGTGCATATTGAATGGCAAGGATCTTCCCTTCAATGCCGCGGTCGCCAAATCCGCCCGGAACCAGGATTCCGTCCACGTCCTGAAGCAGTTCATTCACGTTCGTGCTGTCCACTTCTTCAGAGTTGATCCATTTGATTTCAATATCAGAATCATAGGCATAACCTGCATGTTTTAAGGCTTCGACAACAGAAATGTAAGCATCCTGCAATTCAACATATTTACCGACAAGGCCAATCCTGGTTTTCTTAGAAAGGTTTAGAACCTTGTCAACCAGCTGTTTCCACTCGGTCATCTCTGCTTCTCCGCAATCCAGCTTCAAATGCTTGCAGACGATTTCATCAAGCTTCTGATCCTGAAGGGATAGCGGTACAGAATATAAAGTATCCGCATCTGCTGCTTCAATAACAGCTTCTTTATCGATATCACAGAATAGCGCAATTTTGTCCTTCATATCCTGGGAAATTGGCATTTCTGTACGAAGAACGATGACGTTTGGCTGGATGCCAAGGCTTCTTAGTTCTTTAACACTGTGCTGTGTCGGCTTTGTTTTCATTTCACCTGCTGCCTTGATGTAAGGAACCAGTGTACAGTGAATGTACATTACATTATCGCGGCCAATATCGCTCTTAATCTGGCGAATCGCTTCAAGGAATGGAAGTGACTCAATATCCCCTACTGTTCCGCCGATTTCTGTGATGACCACATCAGAATTCGTTTCATGGCCTGCACGGAAAACTTTATCCTTGATTTCATTTGTGATATGCGGAATAACCTGTACCGTTCCGCCGTTATAGTCGCCGCGGCGTTCTTTTCTAAGGACAGTGGAGTAAATTTTACCAGTCGTTACACTGCTGTATTTTGTCAGGTTAATATCAACAAAGCGCTCATAGTGGCCTAAGTCCAGGTCCGTCTCTGCGCCGTCACCGGTTACAAACACTTCACCATGCTGGTACGGGCTCATGGTTCCCGGATCCACATTTATGTAAGGATCGAATTTCTGAATCGTAACCGTTAACCCTCTGTTTTTCAGCAGGCGGCCAAGTGATGCTGCCGTAATTCCTTTTCCCAGTGACGAAACAACTCCGCCCGTAACAAAAATATACTTAGTCATGAAAAATTCCCCCTTGATATCAGTTTGTGCATAATGATGCCGGTTTAAAGACTTGATGATAAAAATTCTATTGTTCAGCCTCCGGTTTTTTCAGCGGAAGCTTATCGCAAAGGGATGGTTTAGCTCTTCTTGAAAAGGCACATGGCCTGTAAAAAAAAATAAAAAGCGCTCCTCTTACTTAAGTAAGTAAGGGAGCGCTATTAGCGTCTAAACGAATCGTCCTTTTTTAAGGAGCCCAAAAAGTATTCTACAAGCCCTGAAACGAAAAGTCAAGGTTATAAATCTTCTTCTTCGTCTTCGTCGATTTCGTCTTCCTCTAGCTCTTCATCTTCATCGCCAAGGTCGAATTCTTCTTCTTTTTCCACGATATCATCATCTTCGAAATCGTCATCATCTTCAAGATCATCGTCATCGTCGAGAAGATCGTCATCATCGTCTTCAGTCAGATCATCATCTTCGAATCCGTCGATATCGTCGTAGTCGATATCCTCTTCATCCAGTTCATCATAATCTTCAAGATCGAGATCGTCGTCGGCCTTTTTCTTCGCCTTTTTCTTCTTAGGCTTGATTACGGTTACGACTTCTTCTTCATATTGGTCAACCGGATACCATGAACGAAGACCCCAGCGGTTATCACCCAATCCAATGAAATGGCCATCTATATTTAAATCTGTATAGAACTGCGCAATTTTCCCCTTGACTTGTTCCTCTGAAAGGTTCTTAAGTTTAGCTACTTGATTCATGATGTCATTAAAGGCCATTGGTTCTTTTTTGCTTGTCAGAAGTTCATAAGCCACTTCGATTAATGACATATCCTGCAATTCTTCTTTTGAGAACTGTTCCAAACTCAATATCAGCACTTCCTTTCCCTATGTAAACGCTCATAAGCGCGCTAATTAAAACTATATAAGTTGAATTTCCGCAGGGCCCTGCACATGCATGCGGACAGCCTGCAAGAAGGCATATTCTTCATTATAAACAAATTTTTACGGTTTATGCCAGTTATATCTGCTGTTCTGAGTATTTTTATGCGATTTATTCTGATTTTAAATTACCTTAATAGGGCTTTGATTGATGTCCGTTAATTT
>NZ_NPDG01000023.1:0-4500 GCF_002272225.1 Bacillus sp. 7894-2 | reverse complement strand
CATTGAATAGGCTTCCTCGGATAAACACCGCACGAAGAAAATGCGTTAGCATTTTCGAGGATCAAATGCCCTCCGCTCCAATTAACTCAGCAGAAAAACTTTTATTGTATTTGCAAGACAATAACTTTTTTTATTATCCGTTAAAAAGATGCTAATCTGCCCTCCGTTTTCTCCTGCCCCTCAGCGGCCGGTCCCATTTTTTATAGGCGAGCCAGGTGAAGTAGATGGAGAGCAGGAAGAATGCTATGGCTCCCAGCTGTTTTCCGTATAAAAAGTAAACACCTGCAGTAGCGGCAAGTATGGCTGCGTAGAGCATGATTTTTTTCATATTTTCACATCCCAGGCTTCCCGAAGTGCATTGCTATGTATTGATTCCATTATATAGGATATGGATGTATTTTATATTAATTCTATGTTAAAAAATAGTGCAGAAAACAAGGGCCTGCAGCGCAGGCCCTGTTTTTACATATTCCTCCTGTACTGCCCGCCCACTTCGTATAATGCACGGGTGATCTGGCCGAGGCTTGCCACTTTGACGGTTTCCATCAGCTCGGCGAAGATGTTTCCGCCGCTGACTGCTGCTTCCTTCAATTGGTTCAGTGCCTCTTCCGATTTGTCTTTGTTGCGCTCCTGGAAGCTGCGCAGGTTGCGGATTTGTGTTTCTTTTTCTTCCTTCGTTGCCCTTGCAAGCTCCATGTTGTTCATTTCGTCCTCTGATGGAGGATTTGGGTTCAAGTACGTGTTAACTCCGATGATCGGAAGCTCGCCGGTATGCTTTTTCATTTCATAGTACATGGACTCATCCTGGATTTTGCCGCGCTGGTATTGAGTTTCCATGGCACCAAGAACGCCTCCGCGGTCATTGATGCGTTCGAACTCTCTCAGCACCTGCTCTTCCACAAGATCTGTCAGCTCATCCACGATAAATGCGCCTTGAAGCGGATTTTCATTTTTCGATAAGCCATGCTCTTTTGTAATGATCATCTGGATAGCCATTGCCCGGCGGACAGATTCTTCCGTCGGTGTCGTGATGGCTTCATCATACGCATTGGTATGAAGCGAGTTGCAGTTATCCTGAAGCGCCATTAACGCCTGCAGCGTTGTGCGGATATCGTTAAAGTCGATTTCCTGTGCATGCAGGGAACGACCTGAAGTCTGGATATGGTACTTCAGCTTCTGGCTTCTCTCGTTTGCACCGTATTTATCTCTCATAACCGTTGCCCAGATGCGGCGGGCCACACGGCCAAGCACCGTATACTCCGGATCCAGTCCATTCGAGAAGAAGAATGACAGATTAGGTGCAAAATCATTGATGTTCATGCCTCTGCTCAAATAGTACTCCACATACGTAAAGCCATTTGCCAGTGTAAAGGCAAGCTGTGAAATCGGGTTAGCGCCCGCTTCCGCGATATGGTAGCCGGAAATGGATACTGAGTAGTAATTGCGGACCTTGTGGTCAATGAAGTACTGCTGAATATCCCCCATCATTCTTAAAGCGAACTCTGTCGAGAAGATACAAGTATTCTGTCCCTGATCCTCTTTTAAAATATCAGCCTGAACGGTTCCGCGGACCGTCTGCAGCGTTTGCGCCCTGACTTCGGTGAACTCTTCCACTGTCAGCACACGGCCAAGCTCCTGCTCTTTTGCCTCAATCTGCTGTTCAATCGCCGTGTTCATGAACATGGCCAGAATAATCGGCGCCGGCCCATTGATCGTCATCGAAACAGATGTAGATGGATGGCACAGGTCAAAGCCGGCATACAGCTTCTTCATATCATCAAGCGTACAGATGCTGACTCCGCTCTCCCCGACTTTTCCGTAAATGTCCGGGCGGTAGTCAGGATCCTCCCCGTAGAGGGTTACCGAATCAAAGGCTGTGCTCAAGCGCTTTGCAGCATCATCTTTGGACAGATAATGGAAACGGCGGTTTGTCCGTTCAGGCGTACCCTCTCCGGCAAACTGTCTTTTCGGATCTTCACCCTCGCGTTTGAATGGGAAAACACCGGCTGTATACGGGAATGAACCCGGCACGTTTTCTCTGTAAACCCAGCGGATGATTTCTCCGTAATCCTTGTACTTAGGCAGTGCCACTTTTGGAATGGACAGCCCGGATAAGCTCTTTGTTTTTAAAACGGTCACGATTTCTTTATCGCGGATTTTTGTTACAAATTGCTCGCCTGAGTATTTTTCCTTCAGTTCTTCCCAGCCTGCCAAAATGTTCTTTGTTTCAGCCGTCAGCTTTTCTTCTGCAGCGGATTTAATGGCTTCAAGAGAGGCAATGACTTCTTCATTTCCTTCTTGTTCCTTTACAGCAAGCAGTGCTCCCTCAAGCTGGAACAGTTTGCGGGCAAGATCAGCCTGCTCCTCGGCTTTTTTATGGTAGCCGCGGACCGCTTCAGATACTTCGCGGAGATAATAGCGCTGATCATTCGGGATAATGACATTCTGCTTTTCAACCTTTGCGTTTTTCGTAAAACTGGTTTTCCAATCTGTACCTGCTTTTTCATTTATCGTTTCGACCAGTGCCGCAAACACCGCGTTTGTACCCGGGTCATTGAACTGGCTCGCAATGGTTCCGTAGACAGGCATGTCTTCAAGCTCTTTTTCAAAAAGCATCCGGCTGCGCTGGTACTGCTTTTGCACCTGGCGCATCGCATCCTCTGAGCCCTTGCGCTCAAATTTATTAATGACGATTAAATCGGCATAATCGATCATATCAATTTTTTCAAGCTGGGATGGCGCCCCGAATTCACTTGTCATGACATACATCGAAGCATCACAAATTTCGGTAATGCCGGCATCTCCCTGCCCGATTCCGCTTGTTTCCACAATAATCAAATCAAAACCGGCTGCTTTGACAACTGAAATGGCATCCTGAATCGCAAGCGACAGCTCACTGCGGGAATTTCTTGTTGCCAGGCTTCGCATGTAGACGCGCGGATTAAAGATGGCGTTCATGCGGATACGGTCGCCAAGAAGCGCACCGCCCGTTTTTTGCTTTGTCGGATCCACTGAAAGAATCGCGATCTTTTTCTCCGGAATTTCATTAATGAAACGGCGGATCAGCTCATCTGTCAGCGAGCTTTTTCCGGCACCGCCCGTTCCTGTAATCCCTACAACCGGAACCTGCTTTTCGAGTGATTTCACTTTCTCCATAACCGGCTCAAGCGCTGCTGCCGCTTCCTTGCCTACGGTTACCTGATGCTCAGCCAGTGTAATCAGCTTGGCGATGGCATTGGTTTCTCCATCCTGAAGCTTTTCAATCTGCTCGGATGCTTCAGCTGTAAATGTCGGGAAATCACAATCCTTAATCATTTGATCAATCATGCCCTGGAGACCGTACTTCCGGCCGTCTTCCGGCGAGAAAATCCTCGCGATTCCGTAATCATGCAATTCTTTGATTTCCTTCGGGATGATGACACCGCCTCCGCCGCCATAAATGCGGATGTGGGATGCGCCTCTTTCCTTCAGAAGGTCATACATATATTTGAAGTACTCCACATGTCCTCCCTGATAAGAGGAAATGGCGATTCCCTGCACATCCTCCTGGATGGCAGCATTTACGACTTCCTCCACAGAACGGTTATGGCCGAGGTGGATGACCTCTGCCCCGCTTGCCTGGATGATGCGGCGCATAATGTTGATGGAAGCATCATGTCCGTCAAATAGACTGGAAGCCGTCACAAAACGAATATGATTTTTCGGCTTATAGACTTCTGGATTGCTCATCGTTCTCCTCCTTGTCCGTAAACGCAAGGCCAAGCCCTGCACTATTCTTAAGCTTTTTCCGACACCTTGCCTGAATCCTTTATTCCCTGGAAAAGAAGATTGGTCTGCAGCTGGATATACTCGTCGATACTGTACATTTTCTGCAAGGACCAGCGGCGGAACGCCCACATTTGCCCCTGGACAAAAATGTTATGGGCGATCATTTTGATTTTTTCCTCCGGCAGGTCCAGTTCCCCGTTTTCCACGCAAAGGGTAATGACATGCTCGAACATGCCGACCATTTCAATTTCTTTCTTAAGCACATATGGAAGGGCGTCCTTTGTCAGCGCCTTTACTTCCTGGTACATGACAAGCACTTCATCCTGCATTTCGTCGACCACTTTGAAGTAATCGGCGATGCCCTGTTTCAGGCTTTCCAGTGTGCCCTGTTTTGTATCAAGGCCTTTTTGTAGCCGCTCGGCTACCTGGTCGTATATGCTGTCGCAAACCAGGTACAGGACGTCTTCTTTTGTCCGGATGTATTCATAAAGCGTTCCAATACTAAAACCAGATGCCTTTGCGATTTCTCTAGTTGTTGTACGATGGAACCCTTTTTGGATAAAAAGGGTGACGGCACCTTTAATCATCTGATCGCGTCTTTTTTTGACAAGACGCTCATCTTTAACAGAAGCCTGCACTTCCCGTTTTTTCATTGTTATCTACCGCCTCCCACCATTCATATGCCTATTTATAAATTTGTTTTAGCTTATGAATTATGCCCGTTGATTTCCG
>NZ_NPDG01000022.1:0-27739 GCF_002272225.1 Bacillus sp. 7894-2 | reverse complement strand
GCTGGAGTCTCGCACCTTCCACTCCAATCAACTCATTGCTTAAAACTTAGAAAGCAGCTCTAAGGCACAACTTTCAACAAAACAGTCCTTTTAAGAACTTATTTCGTTACCATGCGAGAGATTACGAGTCTCTGGATTTCCTGTGTGCCTTCGTAGATTTGTGTGATTTTGGCGTCGCGCATGTAGCGTTCTACCGGGTAGTCCTTTGTATATCCGTAGCCGCCAAAGATTTGAACGGCGTCTGTTGTTACTTTCATGGCCGTGTCGCCGGCAAGAAGTTTGGACATGGCCGATTCTTTTCCGTATGGAAGTCCTTCTGATTCCAGCCATGCTGCCTGGTAAGTTAACAGTCTTGAAGCTTCGATGCTTGTTGCCATGTCTGCCAGTTTAAAGCCGATTCCCTGCTGGGCAGCGATTGGCTTGCCGAATTGCTGGCGTTCTTTGGCATATTCGATGGAAGCATCCAGTGCACCCTGAGCGATTCCGACTGCCTGGGCAGCGATGCCGTTGCGGCCGCCATCAAGTGTCATCATGGCAACTTTGAAGCCTTCGCCTACATTGCCAAGCACATTCTCAACCGGAACCTTGCACTCTTCGAAAATAATCTCAGTTGTAGGTGAGGAACGGATTCCCAGTTTCTTTTCCTTCTTGCCGACAGAGAAGCCTTCAAAGCCTGCTTCCACGATGAACGCTGTTGTTCCCTTATGCTTGGAGGATGGATCTGTCAGGGCAAACACGACATAGATATCGGCAATTCCGCCGTTTGTGATGAAAATTTTGCTGCCGTTTAAGACGTAATGATCGCCTTCAAGACGTGCTGTTGTTCTCATTCCGCCGGCATCAGATCCGCTGCCCGGCTCAGTAAGGCCATACGCGCCGATTTTTTCACCTTGTGCCATCGGCTTTAAGTATTTTTGCTTTTGCTCTTCGTTTCCGAACTTGAAGATCGGCCAGCCTGCAAGGGACGTATGGGCAGAAAGAGTTACACCTGTTGAGGCACATACTCTTGAAAGCTCTTCAACTGCGATGCAGTAAGCCAGGTAATCACTGCCGATTCCGCCGTACTCTTCTGGCCACGGAATCCCTGTTAATCCAAGCTCCGCCATTTTGTCGAAAATCTCTCTGTCGAAGCGTTCTTCTTCGTCACGTTCAGCAGCAGTCGGCGCCACTTCGTTTCTGGCAAAATCGCGCACCATTTTTCTGATCATTTCATGCTCTTCACTTAATTGGAAATTCATTGTTGGTCCCTCGCTTTATATGGATTCGTTGATATTTTTATAAAAAGGCTCTTTTACAGCTGTTTACTGATGACAATCCGCTGAATTTCGCTGGTGCCTTCATAGATTTCGGTGATTTTCGCATCGCGGAAGTAGCGTTCAACCGGGTAGTCCTCTGTGTAGCCGTAGCCGCCGAATACCTGGATGGCCTCTGTTGTCACGTCCACTGCCGTTCTGGATGCAAACAGCTTTGCCATGGATGCTTCAATTCCGCACTTGACACCCCGCTGGCGCATGTCTGCTGCGCGATAGATTAATAGTTTTGAAGCTTCTACACTTGTTGCCATGTCTGCCAGCTTAAATCCGACACCCTGCTGAGCGGCGATCGGCTTGCCGAACTGTACACGTTCCTTTGCATAACCCGCGGCTGCTTCAAAAGCTGCTTCTGCGATTCCAAGTGCCTGTGAAGCAATCCCGATCCTTCCGGCATCGAGATTCGCCATTGCAATCTTGAAGCCCTCTCCTTCATTGCCGAGGAGGTTTTCAGCCGGAACCCGCATATCTTCAAATGTCAGCTGCAGAGTTCTGGAGCCGTGCAGACCCATTTTGTGCTCATCTTTCCCAAATACAAGGCCTGGCGTATCCTTCTCAACAATGAAAGCCGAGATGCCTTTGCTGCCCAGCTCCGGATTTGTGGATGCAAATACGATATATACATCTGCTTCGCCGGCATTCGTGATAAACACTTTAGAGCCATTGATAACGTAATGATCTCCGTCTTTTACCGCACGGGACTTTAAGCTTCCGGCATCCGAGCCTGCGCTCGGTTCCGTGAGGCAAAAAGCACCGAGATACTCACCTGAAGCAAGCTTCGGAATATATTTCTGCTTTTGCTCTTCCGTACCGAAATAAAGGATTGGGTTTGTTCCAACCGATGTGTGGACCGATAAAATGACACCAACTGTCGCACTTACGCGGGACAGTTCATGGATCGCGATAATGTAAGAGGTAAAGTCCATTTCCGATCCGCCGTATTTTTCAGGAATCGGAATCCCCATCAGGCCGAGCTCGCCCATTTTGCGGAGAATCTCCCTCGGGAACTCGCCCTGCTCCATTTTTTCAACAAAAGGGGCGATTTCTGCCTGAGCAAAATCGCGCACCATTTTTCTCATCATTTCCTGCTCTTCTGTAAATCTCAGGTTCATTTGTATACCCTCCGATGCTGCCCAGGCTCCAGGTGGCCAAGGCTAATGGTTTATTCGTAAACGTAGAAGCCTCTGCCGGTCTTCTTGCCAAGCCAGCCGGCTTTAACATATTTTCTTAACAGCGGGCATGGGCGGTATTTATCATCGCCAAAGCCTTCATGCAGGGTTTCCATAATATACAGGCATGTGTCCAGGCCAATGAAGTCTGCCAAAGTGAGCGGCCCCATTGGATGGTTCATGCCAAGCTTCATCACTTCATCAATGGCCTCTTTAGTCGCGACCCCTTCGTAAAGCGTGAAGATTGCTTCATTGATCATCGGCATCAGGATGCGGTTGGATACAAATCCCGGGAAGTCATTTACTTCTACCGGCACTTTTTTGAGTGTCTTCGTGATGTCTTCGATCGTTTGGTACACTTCGTCAGCTGTTGCCAGGCCGCGGATGATTTCCACAAGCTTCATCACCGGCACCGGGTTCATAAAATGCATGCCGATCACTTTTTCCGGACGTTTGGTTGCGGCTGCAATTTCTGTAATTGGAAGGGATGACGTGTTGCTTGCCAGAATCGCATGCTCTGGTGCAATTTCATCCAACTGGCTGAAAAGCTTCGTTTTGATCTCCATATTTTCAACCGCTGCTTCGATGACGAGCTCTACGTTTTTAGCGTCCTGCAGATCGCTTGAAGCGGTTACATTTTTCAGTACTGCTTCCATCTCGTCCGCTGTCATGCGCTCTTTTTCCACCTGACGGGAAAGATTTTTCTTTATCACGCCAAGGCCGCGTTCCACAAACTCCGGCTTTAAGTCGTTTAAGATGACGCTATAGCCTGCCTGTGCACATACCTGTGCGATTCCTGAACCCATTTGTCCAGCACCGATTACCATAATGTTTTTTACGTTCATTTTTGTATCCTCCGTTCTTGGGTTTGCGGTTGTTCTATATTTACTTTTATGGCCGCTGAAGTTTTGGCTCGAATCATGTTATCGCTAATCCTTATTCACTACTGCTTTGGAACCTCAATCATCACCGCATCTCCCTGGCCGCCGCCGCTGCAGATGGCCGCGATGCCGATTCCGCCTCCACGGCGCTTCAGTTCGTGCATCAGGGTCAAAATGATTCTTGCTCCGCTCGCGCCAATTGGGTGGCCGAGTGCCACAGCCCCGCCGTTGACGTTGACTTTTTCTGAATCAAGACCGGCAATTTTTCCGCTTGTAAGAGCAACGGCCGCAAATGCTTCATTTATTTCGAATAGATCAATCTCTTCCAGGGTTTTTCCTGTCTTTTTCAAAAGAGCATTAATGACAAGGCCAGGTGTCTGCGGGAAGTCTTTCGCTTCCACCGCAAGAGCTGTATGGCCGAGAATATAAGCTTCCGGTTTTTTGCCTTCTCGTTCTGCACGCTCTTCGCTCATCAATACCAATGCTGCTGCCCCGTCGTTGACGCCAGGCGCATTACCGGCAGTGATCGTTCCGTCAGAGTTGAAAACAGATCCGAGCTTGGCAAGCTTTTCTAAAGAAGTGTCTTTACGGGGAGACTCATCCTGAGAAACAACGACCGGTTCCCCTTTTCGCTGAGGAACTTCCACAGGTACGATTTCTTCTGCCAGTTTGCCGGATTCGATTGCAGCAAGTGCACGTTCATGGCTTCTCATCGCCCAGATGTCCTGCTCTTCACGGCTGATTTCGAATTCTTTCGCTGTCGAGTTTCCGTACGTTCCCATATGGACGCCTGTGAAGCTGCAGCTTAATCCGTCGTGGACCATTAAATCCTTAACTGTTGAATCACCCATGCGCAGGCCCCAGCGTGCTTTTGGCAGAATGTATGGCGCGTTGCTCATGGACTCCATGCCGCCGGCTACGACGACTTCCTCGTCACCCGCCCGGATGATCTGATCTCCTAAAGTGACGCTTCGCATGCCGGAAGCACACACTTTATTGATCGTTTCCGTTTTCACTTCCCATGGCAAGCCTGCTTTTCGGGCAGCCTGGCGTGAAGGGATTTGTCCCTGTCCTCCCTGGAGAACGGTGCCGAGGATCACTTCGTCGACATCCGCCGGGTTTACGCCGGCACGGTTCAGCGCTTCCTTAACTGCAAACCCGCCAAGATCAGAAGCGGTAAAGCTGCTGAGCCCTCCTGCAAATTTTCCAAAAGGTGTTCTTACTCCGCTAAGAATTACGGTTTTCCCCATAAAGAATCGCTCCTTTGTACTATTAATTTAAAATGTTCGAAAAATTAATTAGAAAAAAATAGAGTCTATGCTGCAGGTCTAGTTGAAGTTAACTGTTTGTGAAGGTGCTGGTCATTGACTGAACGCTCGCTCGAAAGAACTGCGAAACAAAAGGATTTACCCGAACTTCAGTCACCCAGAAAATTTGTAAGCGCTTTATCATTTTCTATTTTACTAGAAAAATAGCAGAAATTGAAACACTTTACACAAAATTCAGGCAAAAACATTTTTCTTCAAAATGCATTACAGGAATTTTGGCTGTGCTTCAATTTCCACTTTCAATATATTAGGATGCTACATTCCGGCTTTCACCTATAACGGACTTTTCCAGAATTTCAGCAACATCGTACGTATGAACCTGTTCTTCCACTTCTTTCGCTTTCGTTCCATCAGACAGCATGGTTAAGCAGTATGGACATCCTGAACTGATCACAGATGGATTGACTGCCAATGCCTGCTCTGTGCGTGAAACGTTTACGCGGTGTCCGGTTTCTTCTTCCATCCACATCAGGCCGCCGCCCGCTCCGCAGCACATGCCGGTTTCGCGGTTTCTTTCCATTTCCACAAGCTTGACGCCCGGGATGCTCTTAAGGATTTCACGCGGAGGATCATACACCTCGTTGTAGCGTCCCAGATAGCAGGAATCATGGAAGGTAATTCTTTCTTCCACTGCATATTGCGGCTTCAGCTTGCCTTCTTCCACAAGCTGGGCAAGAACTTCAGTATGGTGATAAACCTCTGCCTCTAATCCGAAATCCGGATACTCATTTTTGAAAATGTTGTAGGCATGAGGATCAATCGTGACAATCTTCTTCACTTCATTTTTCTCAAACTCTTCAATGTTCTTAGTGGCAAGCTCCTGGAAAAGGAACTCGTTTCCAAGACGTCTTGGCGTGTCACCGGAGTTCTTTTCCTTGTTGCCAAGGATGGCGAACTTGACGCCGGCCTCATTCATCAGTTTCGCAAAGGAAAGAGCGATCTTCTGGCTGCGGTTGTCATAAGAGCCCATTGAGCCAACCCAGAATAAGTATTCGAACTCTTCTCCCGCCTTTTTCATTTCCTTCACTGTCGGCACTTGAACATCTTCGCGTGCTTCTCTCCAGTCCTCGCGCTCCTTGCGGTTCAGTCCCCAAGGATTGCCCTGGCGCTCGATATTGGTCATGGCGCGCTGTGCGTCCGCGTCCATCTTCCCTTCTGTTAACACAAGGTAGCGGCGCAGATCGATAATTTTATCAACATGTTCATTCATTACCGGACATTGGTCTTCACAGTTTCGGCAAGTCGTACAAGCCCAGATTTCTTCTTCTGTAATGACTTCGCCAATCAGGCTAGGGCTGTATGCAAGACCAGCCGCAGCTTCTTCTGCACCCTGGCCGGCAGCTGCAAGCGCAAGCTGATTGCCTTTCGTGTTGGAAAAAGCGAATGTCGGAACCCATGGCTGCTTCGACGTGACAACAGCACCGTGATTTGTTAAATGATCACGTAATTTCAGAATTAAATCCATCGGCGAAAGCATCTTTCCGGTACCCGTCGCCGGACACATATTGGTACAGCGTCCGCATTCCACACACGCATAGAAGTCAATCATCTGATGCTGTGTAAAATCTTCAATCTTTCCGACACCAAAGCTTTCCTGTGATTCATCTTCAAAGTCGATTGCCTTTAGTTTCCCCGGATTGTCCAGACGGTTGAAGTATACGTTGGCCGGTCCGGCGATTAAGTGAGCGTGCTTGGATTGAGGCACATACACCAGGAATGCAAGCAGGAATAATAAGTGAATCCACCATGCGATATAAAAGACAGCAATCGAAGCTGTTTCACCCATCCAAGATAATCCGCCAGCAATCAGGGAAGCAACAGGCTCTGTCCATGTTCCTTCATGGCCATGCCAGATCATGCTCATGCCATTGCCAAGCAGTACGGATAGCATAAGCCCTCCGATGAAAATAAGGACGAGGCCTGATTTGAATCCGCGCTTTAAGCGGACAAGCTTCTCTACATAGCGGCGGTAGAAAGCCCAGATTACCGCAACAAGGATCGTCAGGGTCACAATTTCCTGGAAAAAGGTGAACCCGGGATATAAAGGTCCAAGCGGCAGGTGTGCACCTGGCTTAATTCCTTTGATAATAAAATCAATCGCTCCGAATTGGACAAGAATGAAGCCGTAGAAAAACATCACGTGAATGATGCCGCTTTTCTTATCCTTTAAAAGCTTTTTCTGGCCAAAAACATTGACCCAGATCTTTTCAAGGCGCTCTTTCACCTTTCCGTCAAACTCCACCTTTTTGCCAAGCTTAATATATTCAATCCGCGTCTTCACAACATAGACAAACAGGCTGATAGCGTAAGCGGTTACAAGAAGGAATGCAATTAAGTTGATCCATAATAAACCGTTCATGGGCATGGTGCTCCTTTCCTCATCTTAGAAAATTTAAAAAACAATATAATTTTCTGAATTTACTCTTACTCCCATTATATTATGAATGAGCATTCAGTCAACCATTTTTCTTAAAACTTGTTCGAAAAAATTTTATTATTTCCATTTATTAATTTCTTTTTTTAAACGGAAAAGTCCTCCCTGTTTGGCAAGAATCCATGATAGAAATGGCACGGCAGGAAATACTAACGGGAAAACCCTGTCGAAAGGAAGATCGCAATGACTGTCTGGAATATCATTATGGCCGTTTTGCTCGTCATCGTCTTGTGGCTCTATATTGATTTTACATGGGGCCGGAAAAGCCATATGAAAAAGCTTGAGCGGACTTCATGCCCCATCCGGCAGTCTGATATGGAGCTGTTTACAGACGGGCCTGCTTTGTTTGATGATTTATTCTCTGAGCTTAAAAAAGCGCAAAAGCACATTCATGTTTTATTTTATATTGTGAAGGATGATAAAATCAGCAAGGAGTTTTTATCCATATTAAAGGGTAAAGCAAAAGAAGGAGTGGAAGTCCGTCTGCTGCTGGATTGGGCCGGAAGCTTTCCTGTCAAAAGAAAAACCGTTAAGGAACTGAAGAGCAGCGGCATCAAGTTTTCGTTTGCGCATGTGCCAAAGCTGCCCTTTCTCTTCTATTCATTTCAGGCCCGGAACCATCGGAAAATTGCGGTTATTGACGGAAAAATCGGATACAGCGGCGGTTTTAATATCGGCAAAGAATACATCAATCAGGACAAAAAGCTGAACCCGTGGCGTGACTACCATTTAAAATTTTGGGGCGAAGGCGTGCAGGATCTGCAAAGAGAGTTTCTGACTGACTGGTATAAGGCAACGAAGACCGACCTGCTCGCAAACAGCGTCTATTTTCCTGAGCTTCATTCAGGTGAATACCGCCACCAGTTTGCGGCTTATAAAGGGGCCTTTCTGGAAGAAAGCTTCTCCTCCTTAATACGGAATGCGAAAAAGAGCATTACGATAGGGACTCCATATTTTATTCCGGGCAAAAGGCTTTTTAAGGATTTACTCCATGCCCTGGAACGTGGCGTTACGGTCAAGATCCTCGTCCCATGCGTGACAGATCATATTCTTGTAAAAGAAGCCTCTTATCTTTATTTAAGAACACTGATAAAAGAAGGCGCTTATGTGTATGAGTACAAAAAGGGCTTTTACCATGCAAAGGCGATAATAATCGATAATGAGATCAGTGATATCGGAACAGCCAATTTTGATAAGCGGAGCCTGTTCTTAAATTATGAAATCAATTGCTTTATTTATGACAAAGAGTTCATAGAGCAAATCAGGGCTGTATTGGAAAAAGACATCCTCCATGCAAAAAGATTAACGCTAAAAGAATTAAACCGGCTGGATCCTTTGCGGACATTCAAGGAAATGCTTGCCCGGTCTATGGCAAGCTTTCTGTAAAGGAGGCCGGCATAAAGAAGGTGCTGCAAATTGAAAATCAGACTGGGGTATGTTTCCCATGCGATCAGCTTGTGGGAGGCATCTCCTGCCAGGACATTAACATTTACACGCTATCAGCAGCTGCCTGAAGAGGAAAGGCTGGACAAGCTGAAGGCCGTCACAGCAGTAAATCTGCAAAATACGCTGCGAATGCTTTATTTTAATATCGCCCATGAAATTCAGCTGTATCGGCTCTCAAGCTCCATAGTCCCTCTGGCCACACATCCGGAGGTGTTATGGGATTTTGTCACACCTTTCAAGGATAAATGGCTTGAGATTGGCGATTTGATAAAAAAACATGGTCTCCGCGTGAGCTTTCATCCCAATCAATTCACCCTGTTCACTTCTCCGCGCGAGGATGTGACCCGGAATGCAGTTAAAGATATGGATTACCATTACCGGATGTTTGAGGCCATGGGTGTTGAAAAGAAAAGCGTCATCAATATCCATATTGGCGGGGCTTACGGGGACAAGCTCTCGACCATTGACCGGTTCCATGAAAACCTGAAGATGCTGCCGTCTCATGTCAAAGAGCAAATGACACTCGAGAATGATGATAAAACCTATACCGCCGATGAAACCCTCCTGGCCTGCCAGAAGGAAAACATCCCTCTTGTATTCGATTATCATCACCATATGGCGAACCTCAGCACCCGCCCTCTGGAAGAAATTCTTCCGGAGATTTTTCAGACATGGGACAAAACAGTACTCAAGCCGAAAATTCATATTTCCTCGCCCAAATCAGAAAAATCCTTCCGGTCCCATGCCGACTATGTGGACCTGGATTTTATCCGGCCCCTTCTCGACGTGCTGAAAACCTTTAACCGGGATATCGATTTTATGATCGAGGCCAAAGCCAAGGACAAGGCTGCGCTTAAGCTGACAGAGGACATCAGCAGTATCCGCGGGGTGAAAAGGATCGGCGGAGCTGAAGTAGAGTGGAAATAATGAAGGCGTTCCATGTGCGGAACGCCTTTTTATTTTAACTGAATCTCTCTCACCTTCTGTCTCTGCTCCTCCGGCCACCAGGCTCCGCAGTCTGCGGAGACTACACAGGCTGCGCATTTTTTTCAGATCGTGATTATCGTTTCCTCCATGAAAAATATTTCAGCTGACCATTCACCATGATCACTCCTATCATTATTATGATTCCGCCCATGATGCTTATGAAGAGGATTTTTTCACGAAGCAGAAGAATGGCCGCAATAAAGGTAAACAGCGGTTCCATATAGATAAACATCGATACTTTGGAAGCTTCCAAAACCTCGAGTGCCTTAGACCAGTACCAGTAGCCAATCCCAGACACAAATATGCCCAGAAACAAAATATGGCCCCATTCTGAACCAGATAATAGATGGAATTTCTCCCATCCTCTATCTCTCAATAAAAAGGGAATTGTCAGCATGCAGCCAAGCAGACTCATATAAAAAGTGACCACAAGGGACGGAAGCTTAATATGCAGTTTTTTTACCAGGATGGAATATACGGCCCAATTCAGTGTACTTAGAATCATGAAGAAGTATCCTATATTCATAGCAAATCCCAGTGTCTGGCCGCTCCTCGCTCCCGTTACCATGAGCACACCGGAAATGGCAGTTATAATGCCCAGTGTCTTCAGGAATGTCAATTTTTCATGAAGAAAGATCATGGAGAGAAGCACGGTAAAAACAGGTGAAAAAGAAATAATCCATCCCGCAGAGGAGGCGTCTATCGTCTCTAAGGCTGTGACCTGGATGACCTGATGGATGAAAACGCCAAGTACACCGAGAACAATTAAATGGGGAATATACTTAAACGGAATCTGGAGCGGATATTTTTTCAGGAGGAGCACAAGGAGCAGAAAAGCGGCTCCGATGGCAAACCGGAGCATGATTAATGTATAAGGGTCCAGCTTATCCAAAACCGCTTTCGTGGAGACAAAAGAGACTCCCCAAAAACTGATTGAAATAGTTGCGTAAAGTGAGGCTGCAAACTGTGGCTTCATGGGCAGGCATGTCCTTTCCGGAAGGGTTTTTACCATGATATGCCCGTCCGGATGTAACATGCAGTGTTTTTTTGGCGGTTTTGACAGGTTAGTTCCTAAATTTATCATTTGGCTGCTGATTTGGCTCGTTTGCTGACTAATTTTTTGAGAGTTGCTCTTTAGGTTTTAGTTTGCTGTCTGGATTTCGGTTTGCTTGCGGGGTTTGTTTGCAGTTTTCCGAATCTATTTGCTGAATTTCAAGGTTTATTTGCAAATATTCCAGATCTATTTGCTGATTTCCCTGGTTTATTTGCAAACCTTCCGGATCTATTTGCAAAGTTCACAATTAGAAAAAAAGATGTCCACACCTCACGTGGACACCCTTATCTCAATATCCCCTGCAGCCAGGGCAGAACCACTTCATATGCTTTAAACCCGAGGTAAATGCCGACAATCCCCATAATGCCGGGAAGCGCTGGCGGAGCAGGAATTGGCAGCTTCATGAAAGCAAAGACAAAGCCGACTACGAATCCTGTAAGAATGGATAAAAGAACGATTTTCATGAGACCCTCCTAAAATGACTTACTATGTTTTACCAGTTTCACAATATCCTTAAACATATGACTTTAGCTTCCCCTTTTTCGTCTAAAACATGAAAAAAGCCGGCACCAATAAGTGCCAGCTTCCATCATTACATTTTTTCCGGAGCAGATACGCCGATTAATTTCAGTGAGTTCTTCAAAGTAGTCTGAACCGTTTTGATCAGTGCCAGACGGGCTTTCGTTCTTTCCGGATTTTCCGCATCCAATACTTTTTCTGCATTGTAGAAGCTGTGGAAAGATGAAGCCAGTTCATAAATATAGTTCGTAATTCTGTGCGGCATGCGCTTTTGCGCTGCTTCGCCGACAGCCTGCGGGAATTCGCCGATCTTCTTCAGAACGTCGATTTCCTTTTCCGCAGAAATCAGGGAATAATCTGCCGCTTCTGCAGACATGCCCTGTTCCTCACCCTGGCGCAGGATGCTGGAAATACGCGCGTGTGCATACTGTGCATAGTAAACAGGGTTTTCATTGGATTGGGATACAGCCAGATCAAGGTCGAAATCAAGATGTGTATCCGCACTTCTCATCGCGAAGAAATAGCGTGTTGCGTCCAGTCCTACTTCTTCTACAAGGTCACGCATTGTTACCGCTTTGCCGGTACGTTTGCTCATCTTCATTTTTTCGCCGTTTTTATACAGATGTACAAGCTGGATGATCTCGACTTCAAGTGCATCACGGTCATAGCCAAGCGCCTGGATGGCCGCCTTCATGCGCGGAATGTAGCCATGGTGGTCAGCGCCCCAAATGTTGATCAGCTTTTCAAAGCCTCTTTCAAGCTTGTCTTTATGGTAAGCGATATCTGGAGTCAGATACGTGTAAGAGCCGTCATTTTTAATGAGGACACGGTCTTTGTCATCACCGAAAGTGGTGGAACGGAACCATGTAGCGCCCTCTTCCTCGTATATGTGGCCGTTATCCTTTAATGCCTGAAGGGCTGTGTCAATTTTGCCATTATGGTAAAGGGATGTTTCCGAGTACCAGACATCGAATGGAACGCGGAAATCTTCAAGATCCTGCTTCAGCTTCGCCATTTCATATTTCAGGCCGTAGTCACGGAAAAAGTCAAAACGCTCTTTTTCATCTGCATTTACATATTTATCGCCGTGCTCCTCAGCGAGCTTTTTGCCGATGCCGATGATATCTTCGCCATGGTATCCGTCAGCAGGCATTTCTTTATCCAGGCCAAGAGCCTGGAAATAGCGGGCTTCAACCGATAGAGCCAGATTGTTGATCTGGTTGCCGGCATCATTGATATAGTACTCACGGGACACATCGTAGCCGGCTTTGTCTAAAATGTTGCATAAGGAGTCGCCAACAGCTGCGCCGCGGGCATGTCCAAGATGCAGGTCCCCTGTCGGGTTAGCGGAAACAAACTCCACCTGGATCTTCTGATTGTTGCCAACTGTTGTTTCTCCGTACTGATCTCCTGCTTCCAGAACGGCCGGAATCAGATCAGTCAGATATGAGTTATTCATGTAAAAATTGATAAAGCCAGGTCCGGCGATTTCAATTTTTTCGATGGAAGCTTTTGAGCTGTCAAAAGAAGCAATAAGCTCTTCTGCAATCATTCTTGGCGCCTTTTTTGCCACTCGCGCCAGCTGCATTGCCATATTCGTGGAATAATCGCCATGCGACTTTTCCTTCGGGATTTCAAGTATCACATCGGGAATCTGCTCTTCCGCTGCCAAACCGGCTTTCACAACCGCATCCTTAATTTCCTGCTTTAATTTGCCTTGCACCTGTTCAACTATGTTCATTGTTCTCCTCCTCAAACGTAATCGCCAAATGGTATGTACCTGCCTGGGATCCTTGCATTTTCAGGTCGTATAAAATATCAATCGAACCTTTGCCGGATTCGCCATCATATTGATGGACCATCCGCTTGGTCACCGTACCCATCTCAAACACTCCGTACGGCGTCTCGTAGCTTCCGCGGAGCTTTTTATTCATTTTAAAAGGGAGCCTCATTTTCACGGCGCCGCTTCGTAAAATCAGCCCGTCTGCATCGGACATTTTTATAATCGTCTTTACTGTTCCCTGTTCCATCACTTCGTCATACTGAAGGAAACGGGCGGAATCTTTTATATAGTATCGGCCAAAAGCAGTCAATTCAAAAGTCTCTTTGCTGCCTCCACTGCGAATATCTGTCTTCACATTAATCTTCACAGGCATTTGTTCCGCTGAGCGACTGGACAACGGCAACACATCCTTTTCATCAATATAACTATATAAGTATAAATATTTGATGGGGAAAGTGCAAGAAGGTGACAGGTACCGCCCGAAATTTGTCGAATAAAAAAACGGAGACCTATGTCCCCGTTTCTTTTACTTAACCCATCCAAGAATCATTTCCCGAATCAGTTTGCTCGCTGTATTGGCCGTTTGTTCAGATGGGTCATAGATTGGCGCGACCTCGACAAGGTCAGCTCCCACAACGTTTACATCTGAATGGGCAATTTCATGAATAGAAGCAAGAAGCTCTCTTGATGTGATGCCGCCTGCGTCCACTGTTCCAGTACCCGGCGCATGGGCAGGGTCTAAAACATCAATATCAATTGTTACATAGACCGGACGTCCGGCAAGCTTAGGCAGAATCTCTTTCAATGGCTGGTGCACTTCGAATTTCGAGATGTGCATGCCGACTTCCTTCGCCCACTGGAATTCTTCTTTCATGCCGGAACGGATGCCAAAAGAATAGACATTGCCTGGCCCAATCAGGTCAGCTGCTTTGCGGATTGGTGTTGAGTGGGATAATGGCTCCCCTTCATAATCCTCGCGCAGATCTGTATGGGCATCCATGTGGATAATCGCCAGATCCGGATATTTTTTGTACATCGCTTTGATGACAGGCCAGGAAACGAGATGCTCTCCTCCCATGCCTAGCGGGAATTTACCCTCAGCCAGAAGCTGATCGATAAACTCTTCAATCATATCGATGCTTTTCTGCGGATTTCCGAATGGCAGTGGAATATCGCCGGCATCATAATATTTTACCTCTTCAAGCTCACGGTCCAAGTATGGGCTGTACTCTTCAAGCCCGATAGACACCTCGCGGATACGGGCAGGGCCGAAACGGGATCCCGGACGATAGCTGACCGTCCAGTCCATCGGCATGCCATAAATGACTGCTTCACTTTCTTCATAACTAGGATGGCTTTTAATAAACACATTGCCTGAATAGGCTTCATCAAAACGCACCAAGGTCATCCCTCACTTTTTCTGTATTCAGGAAGGCTGCTCTGAGTAGCAGCCTGTCCATTACTTCACTAAGTCTGCAACAAATTTAGGCAACACAAATGCCGCTTTATGCAATTCTTTTGTGTAGTATTTTGTTTCGATCTCATGGAAGCGCTCCTCGCTTACTTCTAATGGATCGTATTTTTTAGAGCCGATTGTGAACGCCCACATCCCGCTTGGGTACGTAGGAATGTTGGCAGTGTAAAGACGTGTGATCGGGAAAATTTCTTTCACATCGCGCTGCACGTTGCGGATAAGGTCCGCTTTGAACCACGGGTTGTCAGACTGGGCCACGAAGATGCCGTCTTCTTTAAGAGCTTTAGAGATCCCAGCGTAGAAGCCCTTAGTGAATAGGTTTACCGCAGGTCCTACCGGCTCAGTTGAGTCTACCATGATTACATCATACTCATTTTCGCTTTCAGCAATGTGCATGAAGCCATCGCCCACCTGTACATCTACGCGCGGGTCATCAAGCTTGCCTGCAATCTCAGGAAGGAATTTCTTTGAGTACTCAATTACCTTACCGTCGATATCTACAAGAGTCGCCTTTTTCACGCTTGGGTGCTTAAGGACTTCACGGATAACGCCTCCGTCCCCGCCGCCTACTACAAGAACGTTTTCAGGGTTTGGATGTGTGAACAAAGGAATGTGCGCAACCATCTCATGGTACACAAACTCATCCTTGATTGAAGTCATAACCATGTCGTCAAGAAGCAGCATATTGCCCCACTCTTCTGTTTCCACCATATCAAGCTTCTGGAATTCTGTCTGTTCTGTATGTAAAGTACGCTTCACCTTCATCGTAATGCCAAAGTTCTCTGTTTGTTTCTCTGTAAACCAAAGTCCCATTCTTTAATCATTCCTTCCATAAAAAAAATGAATTATCACTAAAGAGCAGCAAAAAGCATTTTCATCTTTTATACTTCCCTAACATGTAAATAACAAACACAGAAAAAGTATAGATGAATCTAGCAAAATTGCAAGAAAAATTTCGCTTTTTAATAGAGAAGATGTTTAAAATCGGACTGTTTTTTCAATACTAAGGATATGTACTTATGCTTATTTTATTTTTCGCATTGCACTTAGAAAGATTCAGGGGGTGCCACACTTGGAATTAATGACCGATCAGCGATTCAGAAAAACAATGAAATATTTGCGTGCATTTCTCATTATTAGCTTAATAGGAATGGCTTTAGCTGCTGTAATGATTGGGGGCATTCTGGTATATGCCAAAATCCTGGGACCGCCGCCGCTCGCTGTTCCGCAGTCGACTTTATTTTTCTCTGAAGATGGCACGGTGATCGGAGAAAGCCACAACGGGCAAAAGCGCTACTGGGCACCTCTTGATGACATCAGCCCGCATCTGGTTGATGCGACGGTTTCGATTGAGGATAAAAATTTCTTCGATCACAATGGCTTTGATTATAAAAGAATTGCCGGTGCCGCTCTCGCTGACCTCAAAGCAATGGCTAAGGTTCAGGGGGCCAGCACCATCAGCCAGCAGTATGCCCGCAACCTGTTTCTCGAGCACGAAAAAACCTGGAAGCGGAAGCTGCTTGAAGCTTTTTATACCATCAGGCTTGAGATGAATTATACGAAGAAGGAAATCCTTGAAGGCTATTTAAATACGATTTACTACGGCAACGGGGCTTATGGAGCACAGGCAGCTAGCCATTTTTATTTCGGGAAGGATGCCAAAGAGCTTACATTGGCTGAGGCGTCCATTTTATCCGGAATCCCTAAGGGTCCTGGCATTTATTCGCCATTTGCATCAGCGGAAAAAGCAGAACAGCGGCAGAGGGTGATTCTGCAGACGATGGTGAAAAACGGGATGGTCAGCCAAAAGGAGGCAGATCTTGCTGCGGCTGAGGAGCTTGATCTTGTCGGGGAGCATATGCACCCCCGGGCGAAAACAGCCCCCTATTTCCAGGATGCGGTCCGCAATGCTTTAAAAACGCAGCTGAAGCTGGATGATCGGACCATTGAATTAGGCGGATTAAAGGTTTATACCACTTTGGATCTGAAGGAACAGGAAATCGCGGAAGAAACAGTGGATAAGATGATTTCAAAAGACTCGGAGATTCAGGTCGGGGTTGTGGCCATGAATCCGAAGAACGGATATGTGAAAGCGATGGTCGGCGGCCGGGATTATGAGGAGAGTCCCTTTAATCGGGCAGTCCAGGCCGTCAGGCAGCCGGGATCGACGATCAAGCCGCTGCTTTATTACGCAGCATTGGAGCAGGGATTCACCCCTTCCACCCCCATCCGAAGCGAGCAGACGACGTTCCGCTTTGAAGACGGCACACCGGACTACACACCGCATAACTTCAACAGCAAATATGCGGATGACGAGATCACAATGGCCCAAGCCCTGGCTTTATCTGATAATGTGTATGCAGTGAAGACCCATTTATTTTTAGGAGAAGACACGCTTGTCAATACAGCCAAGAAATTTGGCATCACTTCTAAAATGGCGAAGGTTCCTTCTCTGGCACTCGGCACATCGGGTATGAGAGTCATTGAGCTGGCGAACGCCTACAGCATGTTTGCCAACGGCGGGAAAAAGATATCACCGGTGCTGATTAAGCGCGTGGAAAATCATAAAGGCGAAGTCATCTATGAGCAGGAGCCGTTCCAGATGAAGGTTCTGAAGCCGGATCTCGCCTTCGTCATGACTCATATGATGACGGGAATCTTTGACCGGAAGCTGAACGGCTATGCCCAGGTAACGGGAAGCACCGTTATCAATGATATGACCCGCCCGTACGCCGGCAAGTCGGGCTCAACCGAAACGGACAGCTGGATGGCCGGCTTTACACCGCAGCTGGTTACCGCAGTATGGACCGGCTATGACAAAGGCCAGGTTATTACAAAAACCGTTGAAAAAACGTATGCCAAAAACATTTGGATCCGGTTCATGGAACAAGCCCATAAAGGGAAGCCAGCCAAGGAATTCAAAGCCCCTAAAGGCACAGCCGGCGTCTACATCGACCCCGCAAACGGAAAAATAGCCGGGGAAAACTGCCCCGTCAAGCGCCTTACCTACTTTGCAGAAGGTACAGAACCTGCGGAATACTGTACAGACCACCTGAACCACAAAAAAGAAGAAAAGTCAGAGCAGCCTGAAACGAAGCCGGAGACACCTTGGTATAAGAAGTTGTTCCGTTGGTGACAGGTACCTATACCACTTCACTCAACTGGTATAGGTACCTGTCACCTTAATAAATATAAAATGAAAAACCCCGGGGTCCGAATCCCGGGGTTTTTCGTGTCCTAGTGCTATACTGTGCCTTCACACTGTTAATTAGTTTACTTTTTTTACGGGAATTGTACAAGTAGTTAGAAAATCACGTCAAAAAAATGTCACAATTTCGTCACAAAATTAGACTTTTTTTCTAAATGGCTTGTAAATCTGTTTTTAGCTGTTCCGCCGATCTTTCCCACATGCCAGCATCATGGTTTTTCAGGAAATCGACCAGCACTTTTTTGGATTTTTCGTCCATATGATCCACAATGATATGTCTTTTAATTGATTTATCCATGCGGTTCACATGCTCGGGAAGCGATTTGTAGCCCCGGCGAATCTCCCTGTCGACCGTCATTTCGCAGGCCGTAACGCCTGCATAGTAGGCGCCTCCCTCTTTGCGGTCAATGGTAATCCAAATCAGCCAGTACGGCTTTCCGTTGGGCACTTCCTCTTTGCTTTTCAAAAACTTGATGCCTTTTTCCACTGGACTGCGCGCATGCATGGCACCCACTTCAATAGACGCCTCCGCGGCATCCACATCAATAATGACCGGTGTCACATTATCAAGGCTAAGAGTCCCTACCCCGAATCCGCCATGCCCATCAGTCGGGTCGCTCTTGATAATATTAAAATCGACTTTCTTTTTCTTTTTTTCTTCCATCTTCACGTCCTCCTATCCAAGTACTGTGTTCTTATTATTATGTCATAAATAATTCATAGAAAAAATCATTTAGGCCGCTCGCCAAAACCGGCAATACGGTGTTAAAAATCGGCTGGATGGTGTATTGATCCAGCGGTGTAATGACAAGGATCAGAAAAATAACGGAGCCGTATGCCTCAAACCGGGTCATTTTCGGGCGAATATGGGCCGGTGCCAAATCCTCGATAATTCTGTAGCCATCGAGCGGCGGAAACGGCAGCAGGTTGAATACAAACAGCACTAAATTCAGCTGAATAAAGATATTCAGGAAATCTGCCACAAACGCTGGGAATGAAGCTGCGAGCCCTGTTCCGGCAAGGGCATACCAGATGAAAAAGCCCAGAACAGCCATCACCAGATTGGATATCGGCCCTGCAATGGAGACCGAGATCCCGGCAAGCTTCGGATTTTTGAAAAAGAAGCGGTTGACCGGTACAGGCCTGGCCCATCCGAAACCGGCAATAAAAATCAGGATCGTCCCAATCGGATCCAAATGCTGCATGGGATTTAACGTTAACCTTCCCTGATTTTTTGCAGTGGGATCGCCAAACTTATAAGCCATATAGGCGTGGGCAAATTCATGAACCGTAAAGGCAATCATCAATGTTACCGCCACATAGGGAATCTCCCTGAGAGAAAACGCCAAAAATTGTTCCAAAAGCCAAAACTCCCTCTCCTGCCGGCTAAAAAAGCCAGGCTTTATTTATACATACTATGTAGGAAAAGCCGCTGCTATTTACCTAAAAGTATACATGAACGCCTGGTCAAAGGGAATCAGGCTTGCACATTGCAGGAAAAAGTGGAAAAATACAAACAAGCATACATAATGAGGAGGAAAAGAAATGCCATACGTAACCGTGAAAATGCTTGAAGGCCGTACGGAGGAACAGAAAAAAGCGCTCGCTGAAAAAGTAACAGCGGCCGTCAGCGAAACAACTGGAGCACCAGAAGACAAAATCGTCGTATTTATCGAGGAAATGCCCAAAAATCACTATGCTGTCGGCGGTAAACGCTTAAGCGACCAGTAGAATTGCGTAAAAGAGGCAGTTTCCTATAACGGAGACTGCTTTTTTCTATGGGTTTTTGCATAATGAGCGGCTTTATTTGCGGATAGCCTTTTCAGCAAAAAACAAAGCCGGGCGCTCAATGCAGCCCGGCTTTTTCTCTTAAGCTTTCAATATATTGATACGCCTGTTCCACTTCTTCATCCGTGTAGCGCTGTTTGCTTTTCAGGGTAAAGACTTTTTCTTTCACTTCTTCTTTTGGCAGGTCATTGAAATAAAGGACCGTTGAGACGAGTTCAAGGAATCTGGCATTCTGGCCGTTCATGTCGAGCAGGCAGTCCTGGAGGCTCGGCATCTCGACTGTGTTGATGCCTAAAAATTCCTTGCCGGTTTCAGTGAGCGTGTACCGATACTGATAGTAGCCGCCCTTTTTTTCCTTAACTTCGTTTAAGAATCCCATGTTGCAGAGCTCTTCGACCCTTAGTGTCAATTCTTCCGAATATGGCCCGTAAAAGTGAAATTGAAATCTTTCCTGAAAGGGAAATGCGATGTTTTTGGCGATATAAATCATTTTCTGCAGCTTTTTCCGTCCCACGATTTCTTCAGAGACTGCAATGGCGTGCATTAGTTTGGCGTGATCCTTTAACAAAGCTCTTCATCTCCTACTCCGTTTTTTCCCGTATCTATGTTTTAGTCGATTTCCAGCAGCATTTTAATCTGCTTTTTAATGTTTGGTTTTTTGCTGTCGTCTGCAATAAAATCAGCCGGAAAGTACAGCTTATGATCTGTTCGGCGTTTCCCTGAAATGGCATCTACGATCTCTGATTCACGGGAAAGCTCGCGGATATCCCCATTTTTCAGCAGCAGATGAATCGGCAGTCTTTCTTCTTCCTCGCCCGGACGGTAAAAATCATAAGGCAAATCTGATGAAGAATCGACGACCAGATAATATTCAGGATCCATGCCTGCCTTTTTAAACAATGCCGACAGCTCTGCCAGCTTCTTGTATTCTTTCGCCGGGTCGAATTCAACATATTTATATAAATTCCTGTCCATAAAGCGGCAGCAGAGATCCTTCAGAATCGGATCTTCTTCCTCCTGCCACATCTGAAAATAATAAAGAATAATAGCTTCATCAAGCTTTATATAATCCTCAAGAGTGATTTCCCCATTGAATAAAGAATAAAAATGGATTGGATCATATTTAAATTTGTATTTCTGTTCATGCAGATCTTTTGCGCGATGCAGGATCTTCGTCAGGATGACCTCTGCACTGCGGGTAACCGGGTGGAAATACACCTGCCAATACATCTGGTAGCGGCTCATTATGTAATCCTCAACAGCATGCATCCCGCTCTGCTTAATCACGACCTGGTCTTCCCGCGGTCTCATGACACGCAGAATCCGCTCCATATCAAAATGGCCATAACTGACACCGGTAAAATAAGCGTCCCGCTGCAGATAATCCATCCGGTCCGCATCAATCTGGCTGGAAATCAGGCTGACGACCAGCTTATTTTTAGACGTTTTGGCAATCACATCCGCCACTTTCTGCGGAAAATCGGCACTTACCCTTGTAAGCACATGATGGACCTCGGTGTCTCCGAGAATGATCGCCCTCGTATAATGCTCATGATCCAGGTCGAATACTTTTTCAAAAGAGTGCGAGAACGGACCGTGCCCCAAATCGTGGAGAAGTGCCGCGCATAAAGTCAGGATGCGGTCTTCTTCATCCCATTCCGGCCTTCCCAAAAAGACATCATCGGAAATGCGGCGCACAATCTCGTAAACTCCGAGCGAGTGATTAAAGCGGCTGTGCTCAGCACCATGGAAGGTTAAATAAGTTGTCCCGAGCTGCTTAATTCTTCTGAGGCGCTGGAACTCTTTTGTCCCGATTAAATCCCAGATGACTCTGTCCCTGACGTGTATGTACCGATGAACAGGATCTTTGAATACTTTTTCCTCATTTAACTTTTCCGCTGAATATGCCATTCCGTACCCTCCGCTTTTCCTGTTTCCACGCAATCCGAGCTTGTTGTTCCCAATTTCTGGCGTATACCTATTATATCCCGATTAGGGTGTCAATTCATCACAAAATTCACCGTTTTTCATGGCAGTTCGACAGAAACCGCGATACAGCAATCATCTGGCCAAGAAATATTTTTCGACTTTTCTAAAAACAATATTGCCTCCTAAGTCTATTTACCAATCACGGCTAAATCATAAACTCAGGCAAAAAATAAAATCACCTCAGGACAGGAGTCAGGGTGATCTTTATTTTTTCAGCTTTTTATTAATTTTCTCCATCAATTCCTCTTCCGTCAGTGCGGCAAGGGGACGGTTATTGACGAAAGCAAATGTTTTTTTACGGCCTGGTCCGCAATAGGACTGGCAGCCGACATCAATTTTTGCTTCTGGATCTATTTCTTTTAATCGCGGTACCAATGTCTTCAGATTTACTGCCTGACAATCGTCGCAAACACGGAATTCGTTTGCCATCTTAGTACAACCCTTTCTGCGGTCAATCTTTTATATAGTCCCGGCGCTTTTTGCGCCTAAGTATCTTCTTCGTTAAAGCATGTCCGCTGCACGGCATTCCTATTCAAACTAATGGACTGCCCTGCCCAACTGCTACAGGCTATTTTAAAACTAATCGACTTTCATTGCAAGCTGTAATCATTAACTTGGGTGGTGAATCTTAGTAAACTTCACAAAACTGCCATACGTATCTAGCGAAAATAAAAATTTTTAAAATAATCTACTATCCTTTTAATCACCTTTGTATAAAACCTGCCAGGTTTGTCCATCCTTTAACTAAGGCAACAGCAAAAAGTAATAATTAGGGAGTTGAGGTTATATGAAAATACGTCAGGACGCTTGGACAGATGAAAACGATTTATTGCTGGCAGAGACCGTTTTACGGCATGTGAGGGAAGGCAGCACTCAGTTAAACGCATTTGAGGAAGTCGGAGACAAGCTGAACCGCACCTCAGCGGCATGCGGATTCCGCTGGAACGCTGTGGTGAGGCATCAATATGAAAAAGCGCTTGGGCTGGCCAAAAAACAGCGCAAGCAGAGACAAAGAATGCTAGGAAAGGATCAGGGCGGCAAAAAGAAACTCTTATACTCTCCGCCGGTTCCGACGATGCAGGAGGTCTCAGCAGCGCCAGTTCAGACAAATGCCATCGTACCGCCGTCACCGGCAGATTTTTACGAGGAGCGCACAGAGGATGAAGCGATTGTGCAGACAGAATCAGTCCCATCCTACACCTATTCAGAGCCGGTTTACACGGCACCTGCACAGCTGGATATGGATACCGTTATCGCATACTTGCAAACATTGAATCATTCGGGTATTCAGGTTGATATACTAAAGAATGAGAATGAAAGATTGAAGCGCGAAAATGCAGATCTCAGAAGCCAAAATGAAGAGCTTGAGAGTAAAATCGGCAAGCTGGAGCAGAATACCGTAACCATTCAGGAAGATTACGAGACACTGATGAAAATTATGAACAGAGCCCGCAATTTTGTTCTGTTTGATGAAGAAGAAAGGCCGGCATCCAAGTTTAAAATGGACCGCAACGGCAATTTGGAGAGAGTCGCGGAATAAGGAAAAGCGGAAGCGCCTTGCTCACGAAGGAACGCAGACTAAGTACGCCACGTCCTGTGGCAACGCCTGCATGACCCACATCCTCCCAAAAGCTGTCGCTTTTGGTCGTGCGATGTTTATGCTGACGGAGCCTTCCTTGTCCTGTGGGCCTCAAGCATAAGACGAGCCTCACGGTAAGGCGTTCTTTGCCTTGCTGGGAGGATTGCTCGAAAAGTGGAGGAGACTGCTCAGGGACGACAGGCATAAGGCGGTTCCTGTAAGAAGGGGTTTTTCCTTCTGAAAGGAACCGCCTTATGACCCCGAGTCCCTAGGAGCCGAAACTAGACAGGCTTATGACCTCGAGGGGGTAGGCGCTGGAGCTAGACAGTTATCAGAGTTCAAAATTTTCCCGGCATCCGGAGCAGGAGAAGCTGGCAGCAATGCCTTTCAAGGAGGGCCGCAGACCTGGAGTCTTGCGGCTCTTCTTTTATTTATTCGCTGCCAAGCACCTTCTCATTCCGCTCAATCACACGTCGATAATAGCCCTCAAACAGGCCTGCTTCCTCATTTGCCAGCTGCCCTGCATAAAGGCGGCCGGATTTCTTTTTCAAGGCCTGGAGAAAGCGGAGCATTACATCCTGAACCGTCAGCTCTGTCCCCAGCAATTCCGACAGTGATGCCATGACAGCTGGCTGAATTTCAGGGTATTCGAATTTCGTCAGTTCCTCTTTTTTAGCAAGAGAATAGAATTTGCCAATCAGATCGGCCCGCTCACTTCCGCTGCCATCCACACACAGATAGATTTGCACAGCCACGCCATTGCGGAGGCGCCTCTGCGAGATGCCTGCAAACTTCTGTCCCCCGATGCTTAAATCATAGCTTCCCGGGCAATAGGAGCCGACAATTTCACGGGCTTCTATTTCCTTATGAAAATCGGAAAACATTTCCTGAATGAGGAGCCACATCGCATCATAGCCGCGGTTGATATCAATTCCCTTTTCCCTTTCAGGAAAAATCAGCGAAATATTCAGGACCCCCTGATCCAGGACAACTGCCAGGCCGCCGGAGTTTCGGACGATCACTTCAAACCCCTGGCTTCTTAGAAAGTGAATGCCTTCATTCAGAAAAGGAAGCTTCGTATCCTGTATGCCAAGCACGATTGTATTATGATGCACCCATGTCCTCGCAGTGGCAGGCGCCGCGCCGGCGCCGACAGAAGCACAGAGCGTATCATCCATTCCAAATGAGTGCAGGGCATTTAAGTGGATTCCCGCAGCAGACTGGTCAATGACCCGCCATTCTTCCTGAAAAAGCAAATCTTGTTGCGAATTCATCTTTATTTGATCCCCTTTTGCCGATAATATCAGGTAACCGGCAGAATTTATCTATTGTAATCGCAGTATCAATTAGATTAATGGCCTAAACTGCAGCTTTATCGTTTAATGATCATTTTTATCGGCCATATTCGAACCTTTACCGGCCAATGGCCATATCCAGATACATTATAGCAAAAAAGCCAGTCACAAGGGACCGGCTTCTCAAATGCTGTATTATTGATTTAAGGCCTGAGCTGCTGTAATTAAAGCAAGCTTATAGACATCTTCCTCGTTGCAGCCGCGGGACAGATCATTAACCGGGCGGTTCAGGCCTTGAAGGATTGGCCCCACTGCTTCGAAGTTTCCAAGGCGCTGGGCAATTTTGTAGCCGATGTTGCCGGCTTCCAGGCTAGGGAATACAAATACATTCGCATCACCCTGGATTGGTGAATCCGGAGCTTTTTTCTCAGCTACAGATGGAACAAATGCCGCATCAAATTGGAATTCCCCATCGATGATCAATAGCGGATCACGAATCTTAGCTGCTTCAAGTGCTGCCGAAACCTTATCCGTTTCCGAAGACTTGGCTGAGCCCTTTGTCGAGAAGCTAAGCATTGCTACACGCGGTTCGATATCGAACATTCTGGCTGTCTTGGCGCTTTCAATCGCAATTTCCGCCAGGTCCTGACTGTCAGGCGAGATGTTGATGGCACAGTCGGCGAAAACATATCTCTCATCGTCACGGACCATGATGAAGACACCTGATGTTTTGCGCACGCCTTCTTTCGTTTTAATAATTTGAAGTGCCGGGCGCACCGTATCAGCTGTCGAATGCGCTGCACCGCTCACCAGGCCATCTGCTTTGTTCGCATAGACAAGCATAGTACCGAAATAGTTTTCATCCAGAAGGATCCGGCGTGCATCTTCTTCTGTCGCTTTTCCTTTGCGTCTTTCAACAAATGCAGCCACAAGCTCATCCATCATTAAAAAGCTGCTTGGGTCATAAATCTCAGCTAAATCCAGGCTGATATCCATGTCTTTTGCTTTCGCTTCAATTTCGGCGATGTTTCCAATCAGGATCGGAGTGATGATTTTTTCCGCAGCCAATCTTCCGGCAGCCGCTAAAATACGCTCATCCTGTCCTTCCGGAAAAACGATTCGTAAATTCTGCCCTGTTACTTTTTCTTTCAATACTGTGAATAAGTCACTCATGCAAATTCCTCCTACGGCCATAATTTTTTCCGTTCAAATTAATAGAATTTCTCCTATATACTCCCTTAGAATACTCTTCATCCTAAGAATTTCAAGGAGTTCACCCGCTGATAGCGTTTCCAACTAAAATGTTTTTGTTTTCGGTAAATTTCCAATAATAAATAACCTTCTGCTGGCGCAGCTTCATACCTTTTTTAAGATATCCATAATGCACTCTTTGTAAACGGGTTTTAATGGTGGTGACAGGTACCTATACCAGTTAGGCGAACTGGTATAGGTACCTGTCACCAGCAGGAATTCCAACATTTCAAGTTTTGTACACATGTTAATTGGAGAAACTATGGTATAGTAGGGATGAGAATTTCAGTACATATTAGGAGTGATTATAATGAGTGAAGCAGCAGTAACGCTTGATGGCTGGTATTGTTTACATGACTTCCGCACAGTTGATTGGACAACTTGGAAAATGGTACCCAGCGAAGAGCGCCAGGCAGCGATCCACGAATTTATGGCCCTAGTGGACAAGTGGAACACAACACAAAGCGAGAAAAACGGCAGTCATGCCCTTTATACAATTGTCGGCCAAAAAGCTGATTTTATGATGATGATCTTAAGGCCTACTATGGAAGAGCTGAATGAAATTGAAAACGAATTCAACAAATCAAAATTAGCTGAATTCACGGTTCCGGTTCATTCATATGTGTCTGTTGTCGAGCTGAGCAACTATCTGCCGGCAGGAGAAGATCCATACCAGAATCCGCAGATCCTGGCTCGCCTTTACCCTGAGCTTCCAAAAGCGAAGCATGTCTGCTTCTATCCGATGGACAAGCGCCGCCAGGGCAATGACAACTGGTACATGCTTCCGATGGAAGACCGCCGCAATATGATGCGCAGCCACGGCATGATCGGCCGCCAGTATGCAGGCAAGGTAAAACAGATCATCACAGGCTCTGTCGGCTTCGATGATTACGAATGGGGCGTTACCCTTTTCTCTGACGATGTTCTTCAATTTAAAAAGCTTGTATATGAAATGCGCTTTGATGAAGTAAGTGCCCGCTACGGCGAATTCGGCTCTTTCTTCGTTGGAAACATCCTCGCAGAGGACAAAGTAGAACAGTTCCTTCACATATAAGGATGAAAGCTCCCGGCTTCGGCTGGGAGTTTTTCTTTTTCTTCCGGTTATAAAAAAACATGCCCCTACATAGTAATGAAATAGTGAGTTTCTATTTTAAATTCAACCCGCAGGACTGTCCGGCAGTCTACTCTCAAATACGCGGATAGAACATGCTGATTTTAATACTTAGGAGGGACTAAATTGAGTCAATCAAATTATGGTCAATACCCTTATTATGGTTACCAGCAGCGTTATAGCGACGGCACTCAAATGCCGCAGAACTTTCAGGCCCAGCCGCAGTTTCAGCCGGCACAGACAGGCGGAGCCATGCCAGGTGCGAGCTCGGGCGGAATGTTTCCAGGTGCAGCAGGCGCTGGCGGCGGAATGGGCGGCATGACAGCTTCTCCATCTGTTCCGGGAATGCTTCCGCTTGAACAATCCTATATCGAAAACATTCTTCGCCTGAACAAAGGAAAACTTGCGACTGTATATGCCACATTTGAGAACAACACGGAATGGAACGCCAAAATATTCAAAGGCCTCATTGAGGCGGCCGGACGTGATCACTTGATTCTGAGCGATCCTCAAACAGGCCAGCGCATCCTCCTTCCGATGATCTACTTAGACTATGTGACGTTTGATGAAGAGATCGAATATGAATATCCATTTGGCGGAGGACAGGGAATGTCGCAGTATTCGCCGAGATAACAGGAAATGCTTTGCTTCTGGCGGCTGAAAACGTCAGGACATTGCCATCTTCCGCAACAAAAAGGAGCTTTGACCCCAAGTCAAAGCTCCTTTCCTTTTATAAATATTTGACTGCCGCAATGATCACAAGCACCCAAGCCGCAAGGAATGAGACTCCTCCAAGCGGTGTGATGGCACCAAGCACGCTGATTTTCGTTAAAGTCAGCACATATAAGCTTCCTGAGAACAGGATGATGCCGATTACCATCAGCCAGCCTGACCACGATAATAAAGATGATGCCGGCAGCTTGCCAAGAAGAACGCCAATGATTAAAAGGCCTGTTGCATGGAACATCTGGTAGGTTACACCTGTTTGCCATGTCTCTAAATACTTCGGCTCCACTCTTCCTTCAAGTCCATGAGCTCCGAAAGCCCCTAATGCGACTGATAAAAAGGCATTAATTGCCCCAATGATAATAAATAGCTTCATAGTCCCCTGCACCTCTTATCTCTTTATTAAA
>NZ_NPDG01000021.1:0-33303 GCF_002272225.1 Bacillus sp. 7894-2 | reverse complement strand
AGCAAAAAACTTTGCGAAAACAGCCTTATTAAAAATCGAACAATGAATCGCCGTTCGCCTCATCATCCATCTGCATTTTCTTTGGCTGCAGATTCGCCGGCTGAGCTGCTGGCGGCGCATTGTATGTATGGCTAATAGTCGAAACAGCAGCCGCACTTCCTGCATCCGACTCATCCAAAACCAGCTCGCATAACGACTTGATCGCCTGCACTCTTTCTCTGATTCTGGCGTCGGAAGAGCTGCTTTTCGCTTCCAGCAATTCCTTTTCCATCTTTCCTAATAGCTTCTGAACAGAGATATTCAACCTCTACACCTCTTTCTATAAAAAAGCAATGCTTGTCTATCCCCCGCATTCCGGGAGGGAAACTGCCTGCCTAAAAACGGCCAGAATGACCGGCATATAAAGTTTATCAGGTTTTCTTTTCAAAACGCAAACAGGGATGGCCGGATGCCCGGAAAACTTCGAGAGAGGGCAGCTGCCTTGTTTTAAACTGAAACGCCCTGCAGCCTTTTGGATGGTTCCGATCCCAGGTCACATAGAAATATTTACACTTAAAACAATCGATTTTCTGTGAACTCATTTCATTTCTCCTTTATGCACAGAGCATATTTCGAGCACTTCCTGCAAAAAACGGTATGTTTCACGTGAAACATGGCGAAACGAATCAGAGATTAGGAATCTGCCAGTCAATCGGCTCCTCTCCAAGCTTCTTTAAGATCTCATTCGTCTTTGAAAATGGCCTGCTCCCAAAAAAACCTTTTCTGGCCGAAAACGGGCTGGGATGAGGAGATTTTATGATAAAGTGTCTGGAAGCATCAATCAGCACTTCTTTTTCCTGTGCCGGTTTTCCCCATAAGATAAAAACAATGGGCTGTCCCCGCTCATTCAATTTTTGGATAACCGTGTCGGTGAACGTTTCCCATCCTTGCCCCTTATGCGAATGCGCCTGCCCTTTGCGGACGGTCAGAACGGTATTCAGGAGCAGTACCCCTTCCTGAGCCCATTTTATTAAATAGCCATTATCTGGCACATTGAAGCCCAGATCCTCCTGCATTTCCTTGAATATATTTTTCAGTGAAGGAGGCAGCTTTACATCAGGCTGAACCGAAAAGCTTAATCCATGTGCCTGCCCCGGTCCATGATAAGGATCCTGCCCCAATATCACTGCCTTTACATCTTTATAAGCCGTATATTGGAGTGCATTGAAAATATCCTCCTGCTTCGGGTAAATGGTCTGCTCCTCATATTCTTTTTTCAAAAATTCACGAAGATGAAGATAATAGGGCTTCCCGAATTCCTCTGCCAAAATTTCCTGCCAGTCATTTCTTAAGATACGCTTCATTTGCCAGCTCTCCCTCCTCTTATTTGAACTGTTATTCTCATACCCATTGGCTATCATGCCATAATCTAGCATTCTTGCATACATGTTTAAAAAATCTCTGAGCGGATATGTAATATATAGAACGGGCAGGAAGAGCTGCCCTGAAAAATAAATCTGCTAAATCTTTTAAGGAGGATGTTATATATGTATAAAATCGAAGTTGTCGAAAATGGTGTACAAGCTACTGATGCGATTGGAATGCTGCAAAGCCAGGGATTCAATAAGGACAACATCTATATTTTCGCACATGACAAGGATCGCTCCGAGCACCTTTCTGATGCGACAGATACAGGCGAAGTCGGCATGAAGGAACAGGGCTTATTCGACTCTGTCGGAAATGTCTTCAAAAAGCGCGGAGATGAGCTTCGTTCAAAATTTGAATCTGTTGGGTTAACAACAGTAGAAGCAGAACAATATGAAAAAGTATTGGATGAAGGCAAGTTAGTTATTGTGGGTACAGATGAAGCAAAATAATTAGAAAAGCGGCGGCGCCTTGCTCACCCCCCACCTCGGGGGTCGGCGCTGTAGCAAGACAGTAATATAAAAAAAGCGATGATTTTTTTCATCGCTTTTTTTGTGCCGTTAAAACATCCAAACCCATAACCCTATAGGCAGAATCGGGTACAGTGCATACCACCATACTCTGGTTATATTGACTTTTGACAATAGGAAAAATACGAGTTCAGGCAATACAATCAACCCTGCCTGAATCCAGATAAACGTATAAAAATGCTCCGGCGCTATCATGCCGTTTCCTGTCGCCCAATCTCCGCTATTGAATAAAAAGTAGAAGAAGTTCAGGAACGGGAGAATGATAGCGAAAAGAATCCGGCTGATATGGACGATCAGATCGGCAGGACGCTTGTTTTTATACAATGGCGTAACCGGCATGATAAAACTGTATAGAATCATAACGAACCCAATAAAATTAATCAGCAGCTGATCAAATAAATACCCGATAAAATACATAAATGTAATCATTGGTAACCTCTTCTGCCCTTTTGTCTTTATTTTACAGAAAAGGCAGAGGGTTATATATGATCAATAAGCACTAGTTTTGGTTCAACCTCACTGATTGAAGCTTCACCTTATCCCATAATCCGCTGGTAAATGGACTTCGCCTGCGCTAAATCCTTTGTGCCATGGATCAGGGCGCGTCCGTCTTTAAAAAGGACCATCCGCTGCTCCTCCATCTCGACGGAAAGCAGATATGGATTGCCTTTTACCTGATAGCCGAGTGATTTCAGCTGCCGGGCGATTTCCGTGAACTCGATTTCCAGTTCTTTCGGAGGGCGGATCTGAACGGTGTCCCTTCCACAGAGAACGGTGGATTTCATCATGTTTTCCGCCTGCAGATAAGGATAAGTTCGTTCTTTTCCGCAGGATAAGCAGCCTTCATCCTTCGCTTTTGACACCTTCATGCTTGTGTACTGGTTTCGCCATAAATCAAAACTGACCATGGCGGTCCGGACTGCTTCCCAGTCCTCAGCCAGAATTTTCAGTGCTTCTGCCGCCTGATGGGCGACGACCATTTGTACAGCAGGCGCAATGATCCCGCCGGTGTCACAGGTCATCCCCTGGATCGGGATTTTTTTCAGTAAGCAATTCATGCATGGCGTTTTCCCCGGAAGGATGGTCATGCTCATGCCAAAGCTGCCGACACAGGCTCCATAGATCCACGGAATAGAATATTTCTGAGAGATATCATTAATAGCCATTCTGGTTTCAAAGTTGTCAGTTGAATCGAGAATCAGATCGACCCCTTCAGCAAGCTCTTCCAGCTTCTCCGGAGTAGCATCACCAATAATCGAGCGGATCTCAACCTCGCTATTAATCTGTTTAAGCCGTTTTTCTGCAGCAGCCGCTTTCGGCATTTTTTCCGCGGCATCGCTTTCTGCAAAAAGCTGCTGGCGCTGCAGATTGCTTTCCTCGACATAATCGCGGTCAATAATCGTCAGTTTGCCGGCCCCGGAACGCGCCATCAATTCCGCATTTCCAGAACCAAGTGCGCCGGCGCCGATGATCAGCACATGCTTAGAGCGGATTTTTTCCTGCCCCTCTTTTCCAATTGGCGCAAACAGGGTCTGGCGTGAATACCTTTCAGACAATAGGGTCACTCCTCTCTATGCATCACCCGCCGCTGACTGGAGGGATAAACGCAACCGTATCTCCGTTCTGAATGACTTCTTCATCTGAAGCAAATTCTTCATTCACCGCTGCCATGACTGAATCAAGCTTCAGCCCGAATTCTTCCTCAAGCAGCTGTTTCAGCTCAGCGATGGTTTTGCCGCTGACATCCCTTGTTACAGACTCTTCTCCAACACGGTCCCGCAAATGAGCAAAAAACATAATTTTATTCATTTAAATCCTCCGCCTCCGGTTTCCCTTTTGGATATGCTACTGTTTCCAGCTGATTGCCGATCCACTCTTCGCCGTCTTCCCAATGTTCCTTCTTCCAGATCGGCACAATTTCTTTAATTCTTTCAATCGCATAGCGGTTTGCTTCGTAAGCATCGGCACGGTGTGGAGTAGAAACGGCAATGACCACCGCTACATCGGTAATATCCAGCTTGCCTGTGCGGTGGGTAATCGCCACTTCTGCCCCGTTCCAGCGTTCTTTTATCTCGGTTCCAATCTGCTCCAGTTTTTTCACAGCCATGGCTTCGTATGCTTCATAGATTAAGTACAGTGTTTTTTTGCCGTGAGTCAGCTCGCGGACGGTTCCGATGAAGGTCGTAATCGCTCCTGCTTCCCGCTGCACCACTTTATCGATCACACTTTGAATATCGATTGGTTCTTTTGAAATCTCAAAATTCATGGAATCACCTCATTTATAGAAAAAAACTCTTCTAGCCTTATTTGTTTCATTTTGACATATCCTGTGCCGGAAGTGAAATGGCTGATTGTTTAATTTGATTTTCCTTCCTCTTCAGCTGCCATTTTTAGTGCCTGCCGATACTCATCCGGATGATTCATATTAAAAAAATAGGCATCCCTGGCTAGAAAACCTCTCTTCTTCAGTTCTTCATCTCTTAATATGGCAGTGTCTATTTCATTTAAAAATTCACGGATTCTTAATTGATTATTCATCAAAGCTTGTTCAGCGGCT
This sequence comes from Bacillus sp. 7894-2, assembly GCF_002272225.1. NCBI lineage: Bacteria > Bacillati > Bacillota > Bacilli > Caryophanales > Bacillaceae > Bacillus > Bacillus sp. 7894-2. Next base: position 28,812 of record NZ_NPDG01000021.1, on the reverse strand, counting down.
TCTTTAGCATCTTTTCGGTAAGCTGCAAACAGAGGATGAAGGCGGCCTTCCATTTCCGGTACAGCGGCCTGACGGCTGTTTAATTCTTCTAGAAGAATTCTTCCTAAATCCACAGATAGGAAAGGCATATCACAGGCAACAATCAGATTTTTTTGGGTTGATGACGCTGACAGCCCTGCTTGAATTCCTGCAAGCGGACCTTTTTCTATCCATTTGTCACTGACTATCGGAAGCCCAAGAAACCGGTATTCATCCTGTTTATTCGCAACGATGATCACCTGGGATGTATAAGAAGCCAATGAATCTGCGATGCGTTCAATCACTGTTTTTCCCTGTATTTTTAGCAGAGCCTTATTCTCCCCCATACGGCTCGAATGCCCTCCTGCCAAAATAATGCCTGTTGTACTCATATTCTTCACCTGACTTTGTGTGATGTGGAACAGCGCCATTCTATCCTTATCGTTTTATTTTACCATCTAATCCAAAGTGTTTCTTTGATAAAGGCCTGCTGGTTGTGCGGATCGCTTTGGATCCCTCCTACTTTCTTCTTATCTCTATTCTGCTACCAATTACCTTTTTTTAGAAAAACCTATAAACCGATGGAATCATTTGACATGTTTTGTGCAGGTATAACCCTTCAGCTATTAGAAAGAACTCCCTATATTTCTATATACGGGAGGGAATACATTGAGATTTAAAAAGCTATCATCAGCCATTTTAACGTTCTCCTTAACCGCAAGCCTCTTGGCTATCCCCGCTGACTTTACACCAAGCGCAACTTCCGCAGCATCAACAGAAAACAGCATTGAATCGCACCACTTGCAAAAGGCATTTGAAAAAGCGGCGAAGGAATTTGGAGTACCTGAATCTGTCCTTCTCGCCGTCGCTTATAACCAGTCACGCTGGGAGCACCATGAAGGCCATAGTGAGGTCGGAGGCTATGGCCTTATGAATCTTGCAGACTTGCCAGCCGACATGAGCGCCAGGGGCAAGCATGACGACGGAATCATTGAAACTTCAGATAATGAGAATAGCATGCTTAAAACAGCCGCAAACCTTCTAAATGAAGATCCGGAAGCCTTAAAAAAAGACCCTGAACAAAATATCCGGGGCGGGGCAGCTCTTTTAGCAGAGTTTGCACGCCAAACGACAGGGGAACTTCCTTCCGATGAAGCAGACTGGTACGGTGCCGTCGTTAAATACAGCGGAACAGATCAGGAAGTCATTGCTAAGGACTTTGCAGATCAAGTCTTTGAGACCATTCAGCAAGGTGCTGCCAGAAAAAACCTTGATGGACAAAGAGTCGTATTAAACGCCAAGGAAATTACACCAAATAAGACTACAGCTGGCACTATCCCTCTTCGCAACACCAAATACACAAATACCGACTGTCCCAATGGCCTTGATTGCACTTTCATTCCTGCTGCTTATAAGCAATTTTCGAGCAGCACAAGTAATTACGGCAACTACGATATCGCCAATCGGCCAAAGGACGATTTAGATATTCGCTATATTATTATTCATGATATTGAGGGCACGGCTGAATCCGCCATCAGCCACTTCCAGAATCCGTCCTACGTTAGTGCACACTATGTCATAGATTCAGAGACCGGAAAAATCACCCAGATGGTACGTCCTGAAGATGTGCCATGGCATGCAGGAAACTGGTATTTTAATATGCATTCGATCGGATTGGAGCATGAAGGGTATGCTGCAGAAGGCGCAGACTGGTACAGTGAGCAAATGTACCGCTCTACTGCAAAACTTGTAAGATACCTTTCAGACCGATTTAACATTCCTTTGGACAGACAGCACATTATCGGCCATGATGAGATACCTGGCTTAACAGCAGCAAAACACAGGAGCATGCACTGGGATCCGGGCGCTTATTGGGATTGGGGACACTTTTTCGACCTTCTTGGAGCTTCCATTAATCCAAGCAGCGGAGACAAAGACAGTAATATCGTCACAATCCGCCCAAATTTCAATACAAATCAGCCAGACTTTACGTACAGAGGAATTAAACAGGAACCTGAGTCTTCAAGCCTGATTCATTTATACAGCGAACCTGGCTTTGAGGCGCCATTGGTCAGTGATCCCCTGCTTCATCCCGGCGGCACCAGCACAAAAAATATTAATGACTGGGGCAATAAAGCTGCGATTGGACAGAGTTTCTTTAAAGCCGGGCAGGAAGGCGATTGGACAGCTATTTACTACGGTGGCCAAGAAGCCTGGTTCTATAATCCGAACAATAAAAATAGTGTCCCAGGCAGCGGGACCCTCATCACGCCAAAAGAAGGGCTTGATTCCATTCCTGTATATGGTGCTGCCTATCCGGACGACGCAGCTTACGATGAGGCCGGAATTGCAGAATGGGCAAGAGGAAAAGCACAGGTTCTATACCAGATGCCGGCTGGCCAAATCTATACAGCAACAGCACCAATTCAGTCCGATTACTATCATGCAAAGTATTATAATGATCCGGCTACGAATAAGGTTGTAAAAGGAAATGATGAATACTATCAGATTTTTTACAACCATCGTTTAGGATTCGTGAAGAAAAGCGATGTAGAAGTTGTAAATTAAAAGACTGGCCTGGAGTTATTCTTCTTTGAGGAATAGCTCCTTTTTTGTTTCATTGATCTCTTTTGTATTTTTGAAAACAATAGCGGACAACTTAATGCTGAGAAATCATCTAATCGATTCGTTATAGTTTTTCCCTTTTTCACTTATTGTTATAATTAGTAAAAGATATCAGCAAGGAGGAATTAGGCATATGACAATGAAAAAAGTAATGACCATCGCAGGTTCGGATACGAGCGGCGGCGCCGGCATCCAGGCTGATCTTAAGACATTCCAGGAGCTTGGCGTTTACGGAATGACTGCGCTGACTACGATCGTGACGATGGACCCTAAAAATAACTGGAGCCACAACGTGTTCCCGATTTCTACAGATATTCTGGAAACACAGATCGAAACGATTATCTCGACAGGAATCGATGCAATGAAAACAGGCATGCTCGGTTCTGAAGAAGTGATCAAAATTGCCGCAAAGACTATTAAGGAAAACAGCCTGGATCACGTAGTCATCGATCCGGTTATGGTCTGCAAAGGCGAAGATGAGCCGATTCATCCTGAATTGAACGAAGCATTAAGAGATTTGCTTGTCCCGCTTGCAACAGTGGTCACACCAAACCTGTTTGAAGCATGGCAGCTGGCTAAAACCGGTCCGATCAAGACGGTTGAAGACATGAAGGAAGCAGCTGTTAAAATTCATGAACTTGGCGCTAAATATGTATTAATCAAGGGCGGCAGCAAGCTTCAGCACGAAAAAGCCGTCGACCTTCTATATGATGGACAAGAGTTCACTCTTTATGAGAGCGAACGCGTTGAAACGACTTACACTCATGGCGCCGGCTGCACCTACTCTTCTGCCATCACAGCAGAAATTGCAAAAGGCAAGCCTGTCAAAGAAGCCGTTCAAACAGCGAAGGACTTCATTACTGCGGCCATCAACCATGGCTTCCAATTAAATGAATATGTGGGCCCGACCATGCCGGGTGCATACCGCAAATATGGCGCAGGCCGTACTGAATCAGAATAAAAATGAGGGGAACAGAGTCCGGATGGGCTCTGTTCTTTTGGCTATGGGCGGTTTAGCAGATAAAAATAAATTCCCGCGATATTAATTTAGCGGTCCACGATGAGATTACTTTTTCGCTTTTCATTCCCTTTTTTAGTAAGATAAACAGAAAGATAATATGAAAGGGGGACTATTAAATGGAACCAGCAGTAATGGAACATGTGCAAAAAGAGATCGACCGTCTTGCCGGGAAAGAGGTCTTTATTCATCTGGAAACAACAAACGGGGCATACGCTTCCCATTTTGATGAAACCTTCTTTTCTTCAGGCGCCTATATCCGCAATGCCCAATTGGTTTATGAACATGGAAAGGTCACCGGCAAGGGCCCTTACCGGGTTGGATTGAAAATGAATTTTGGCTGGGTGTATGCTGAAGGAATTACCCACTTTGAAGTGGATGAAGAGAACAGGCTCCTTTTAGCCGGCCATGATTTCAGCGGCAAGCTGGCAGTCGCCCTGCAAATTAGTGAAACTCCTTTTGAATAAGAGGACATGAAAGGAAAGGAGCACGACCATGATGGAAAAGGAAAGACATGTACTCGTCATCTTCCCTCATCCGGATGATGAAGCATTTGGCGTATCAGGAACGATTTCCTTACATATCGATAATGGCACACCCGTCACCTACGCATGCCTGACGCTTGGAGAAATGGGACGCAATATGGGAAATCCCCCGTTTGCCACACGAGAAACCCTTCCGAAAATCCGCAAAGAAGAGCTGGAGGAAGCAGCAAGGGTTTTGGGCATTCAGGATCTAAGGATGCTTGGGTACCGGGATAAAACCGTCGAATTTGAAGATGAGGAAATGCTCGCGAACAGGCTCGGAGCCATTATCGGCGAGACGAACCCTTCCCTTGTCATCACGTTCTACCCGGGGTATGCTGTGCACCCGGACCATGACGCGACAGGAGCTGCTGTCATCCGTGCGGTAAAAGACCTGCCTGCTGACAAGCGTCCGAAGGTTCACTGTGTCGCCTTCTCCAATAACTGTGAGGAAGAAATCGGCCAGGCTGATGTGGTCAATGATGTAAGTGCGGTTATCGACCGGAAAATCGCCGCCATTAAGGCGCATGCCTCCCAGACACAGCTGATGGCAGCGAACATGGAAGAAAGCATCAAAAATCAGGATCCGGAAGTACTGGCAAGAATGTATAAAGAGCGCTTTTGGACTTATAAAATATAGAGAAAAGGGAGCCTTCCGCTCCCTTTTCTGCTACTTCTCCATCATTTCCTTCAAATACTGAAGCTGGCTTCCGTCTTCCTGCTTCACAATATTCACGATAAAACGCTTCGTCAATCTGGCCACAATCCCGCTGGTTTTGACGGTTGCTTCCATCTCCACCTGGGTTCCTTCTTCTATTTCATGAAAATCATATTTATATTCGGTGATCAGTCCATTGGCATTGCTGCGGGTGGTATAGGTTCTGTCCTGTTCAAAATCAATGATTTCAACTTCTGCGCTGATCTTTTTCCCTCTGACCATGCGTGTTTCCACAAACTTTGTTCCTTTTCCGGTCTCACCCTCGGTCTGTTTTTCCACTTTCACAACAAACGGCATAAGTTCAGAGACATTTTCCATCTTAATCATATAATCAAATACGTCATGTACAGGTTTTTTGATAATCTCACTCGAACGAAAATCAGCCATGCTTTGCACCTCAGAGTCATAAGTCTATGACTCTATTATATAACAAAAAAGCAGGCTGGAGTAAAGACGGTCCCCTACAGCTTCTGGCGGTAAAGGGAGCAAAATTTGCACCAGTCCACAATAACGATTTTCCTGCCTGTAATTTCGATGATGCCTTCTTTTTTCAGCCTGGAAAAAACACGGCTGACACTTTCCCGGGACGTTCCAACAAGGGTGGAGAATTCCTGGACGGTTATCGGAAGCTCAAGGTGCATCCGGTTGCAGTAGTTGGCGCCGAACTTTTCCGCAAGTCTTTCCAAAGTCCGGACAGTCTTCGTATACACATCAAGCAGCGCAATATCCCTCATAATCGAGGTCATATCACGTAGAGATTCACTCATAAAGCGGATAATCTGTACGGCCATTTCCGGCGAATACAGAAGCTCCTGCTCTAGTTCATCGGTCTTCAGAAAATAGATTTCACCATCCTGCACCATGGTACCTGTCGCAGGATACGTATGGCCCTCCTGATTAAAGAGGTTGGCTTCAGCAAATATTTCGCCCTTTTTCTTAATGCAGACAATCAGCTCATTTCCATGTTCATCCTGCTTGGTCAGCTTCACAATGCCGGAGTGCACAAAGTAAACTCCCTGGGCAATCTCATATTCAGACATAATTCTTTCGCCTTTTAAATAAGCTTTCTTAATAATTCGATTATCGATCCGCTCTAGAGATTCAATGGGGAGCTCTTTAAAAATCTCAATCTTGCCTAAAAATTCGTTGATTAACGGCCTATGATCCTGCTTTTCATATTCCATTCCCATCCCCCGCTTTTACCATTCTTAAGAAGTATTTTAGCTGAGACCCGCTTGTGAAGAAGTGACTTAACTCACAAAACGATCATCTTAAGCAGAATATTAACCGAAATGAGTGATTACTCACTTTACAAACAGGCGGTGGTTCATTTACGATGGGAGTGAGTGATTACTCACTTTTGAAAAAGGAGTGAACAAATGAATAATCCAATCGTTTCCATTCAACATGTATCCAAAAATTACGGAAAACATCAGGTTCTAAATGACATCAGCCTTGAGATTTATGAAGGGGAGATTTTCGGCCTGCTCGGTCCATCCGGAGCAGGCAAGACGACGCTTGTTAAACAGCTGGCAGGCCTCGAGGAGCCGGCACAGGGTGAAAATTATATTTTCAGCGAAAAAATGCCCAGGCTGGACCTGATCAAACGAATCGGCTACATGGCCCAATCCGATGCTCTGTACACCGACTTAACAGCAAAGGAAAATCTGGAATTCTTTGCGGCTCTGTACGGTTTAGGCGGCAAAGAAAAAAGGCAGCGGATGAATGAGGTGATGGAATTGGTTTCATTAACAGACCACCTTCATAAAATGGTTTCCGACTATTCAGGAGGTATGAAGAGAAGACTTTCCCTTGCCATTTCCCTTCTGCATAGTCCCGGTCTCCTCATTCTTGATGAACCTACTGTAGGAATTGATCCCGTCCTCAGAAGAAGCATCTGGGAATCGTTTAAACGCCTGAAGGAGAAAGGGACTACCATCCTTGTGACCACTCATGTCATGGATGAAGCAGGAAAGTGCGACAGGCTGGGCATGATCAGAGACGGACAGCTCATTGCAGCAGGGACACCGGAAGAATTAATGCAGCAAGCAGGCGCGGCCAATATAGAAGATGCCTTCCTGGCATATGGGGGTGCCTAACATGAGGATTATGGCTCTGGTTATTCGAATACTGCGCCAGATTGTAAGAGATAAACGGACAATGGCTCTATTGATCCTCGCCCCGATCCTGGTCATGACCATGCTTCATCTTGTGTTTAACGGAGATGAATATACGCCAAAAATCGGCCTCGTGGATCTGCCTGAAAAAATAGAGGCTCAGCTCAACCTGGAACATGCCAAGCTCGAATACTATGAAACAGAGAAGCTCGCGGAAAAGGACTTATCAGACAAGAAGCTGGATGCGTATCTGATGTTTGATCAAACGCCGCCGTCAGTCGTTCTCGAAGGCAGTGACCCAAATATCAACGGGACTGTGATGAGATGGGTTAAGGGTGCATTGAAGCCACTGCAGCCAAATGGCGGGAATCAGGAAGTAAAAACCGATTATTTATTCGGCTCCGGGGACATGGGGCAGTTTGATTATTTCGGGCCGGTTCTGCTTGGATTCTTTATCTTTTTCTTTGTATTCCTGATTGCCGGGGTATCCTTTTTAAGGGAAAGGACCACCGGAACACTCGAACGGCTTTTGACCAGTCCGCTCAGGAAGTGGGAAATTGTTACAGGGTATATTATTGGATTTGGGATTTTCACGATGATCCAGGCAGCCATCATTGCCTGGTACACAATCTATGTGCTTGGCATGATGATGGAAGGCTCTTTTGGCTATGTCCTTCTGATCACATTGCTTCTTTCGCTGACAGCATTGACTCTGGGAATCCTGCTGTCATCGTTTGCCAACAATGAGCTGCAGATGATCCAATTCATTCCCATTATAGTGGTTCCGCAGATCTTTTTCTCGGGGCTGTTCAATCTTGAGACCATTTCAGAGTGGCTCAGCTGGGTCGGCCCTTTCACACCTTTATATTATGCGGCTGAAGCATTACGAAATGTAATGGTGAGAGGCTTTGGATGGGATATGATTTATAAAGATCTGCTGATGCTGCTCGCTTTCTCCCTGCTCTTTATGGTTCTGAATATTGCTGCCCTAAGACGGTACCGGAAAATATAAAATTTCTTTTTATAATTTCATTCCTTTATAATAAAGCTATAGATTTTGCACGTATAAAGGAGCTTACCATGCCAGAGCAGGATTCCATTTTAGAAGAGTTATTTCAGGAAGAAGAAAAGCTTACGGAGAAGCAGAAGAAAATTATCATGGCTGCGATTGAATCGTTTTCTGAAAAGGGCTTTGCCGCCACTTCGACAAGCGAAATCGCCAAGAAGGCAGGAGTAGCCGAAGGAACCATCTTCAGGCACTATAAAACCAAAAAGGATTTGCTGATGGGGATCGTTTCGCCGATGATGGCAAAGCTGATTGCTCCGTTCGTCATTAAAGATTTGTATAAAGTCATCGATCATAAATATGAACATTTTGAAGACTTTTTACGGGCCATGATGGAAAACCGGATCGAGTTCCTTAAAAACAATATGCCTCTTATCAAGATCCTGATTCAGGAAATTCCGTTCCACCCTGAACTCAAGGAACAGTTTAAAGAGCATATCGCCATGAAAGTATTCGATCGTTTTGCCAGTTTGGCTGAATTCTACCAGAAAAAAGGGCAAGTGATTGATATCCCGCCCTATAGTGCCGTCCGAATGACCTTTACGTCGATATTCGGCTTTCTTATCGCGAGGTATTTAATCTTGCCTGAAGCCGACTGGGATGATGAAAAAGAAATCGAGCTGACCATACAATTCATCATGCATGGACTTTCAGCTAAAAACTGAAGCCTGGCACTGCTGCCAGGCTTTTTTATATATCGGAAAGCTGAATTTTATAAAGCTTGTCATCCTTCTCAAGCGGATTGCCGCGTCCGTCTGTATTATTGCTGATAAAATAAAGCACATCCCCTTCAATGAAGACATCGCGGATTCTGCCTAAATTCGACACAACCTTTCTGACATTCTTCGTTTCCAGATCAAACTCCAGAACGGCATTACCTCTTAAGGCGGCGGTGTAAAGCTTGCCTTTATAATAGGCCATCCCGGAAGGAGCCCAGGTTTCGTCATCCCCCGAGGTAAACAGCGGAGATTCCATGCCTTCCTTCTTCTCGTTCCCTTTTATGACGGGCCATCCGTAATTTTTCCCGGGAAGGATCTTATTGATTTCATCATTGGCTGATGGGCCGTGCTCACTTTCATATAAAGTCCCATCCTCAGCCCAGGCAAGCCCCTGCGGATTGCGGTGGCCGTAGCTGTAGACATAAGAGCCGCTGAACGGATTATCCGCTGGTACGCTGCCGTCGGGATTCATTCTTAGGATTTTTCCTCCGAGGGAATTCACGTCCTGGGCAATTTCGGGATCGGTCGCAGCATCGCCTGCCGTTGCATAAAGCTTTCCATCCGGGCCTATTTCAAGCCGGCCGCCATGATGGTACTGCCCGCTTGGAATTTTATCAAGCAAAAGCTTGTCCTCTTTCCAAGTCCCATCCTGAAGCTTGAAGATGACAATCCGGTTAAACTGGCCTGATGTGTTTTCATAGGTGTAATAGGCGTACGCTTCGTTTGATTGTGAAAAATCAGGGGCCAGCACAAAGCCGAGCAAGCCTGCTTCAGAAGCGGTAGAAAGCTTTTTTGCCAGCTCCACTTTCTGGCGTTCTTTCTTTCCGTCCTCGACCTTCACAATGCTTCCCTGTCTTTCCGTCATGTAAAAGGTTTCGCCTGCTTTGGCAATGGACCAGGGAATATCAAGCTCATCTGCTACTATTTCCGGCTCTGAACCGGCAGGAAGGCTGGCCTCCTGATCCTCGATTTGCTTCCCGTTATCATTCTCGCCTGCACTTGAACACCCGGCCAGCAGGCCCAAGACGAGCAGCCCTAAACCTAACACCTGTTTCATCCAGCCTTCAGCCTCCCTTGAAATTTACTTCAGGACTTCCCAGATTGCCTCTGCTACACCGCTTTCTTCATTTGCGGATGTTACCGCATCGCATTGTGCTTTAATGATGTCATCGGCATTTCCCATGGCAACCGATCTTCCTGCGCGTTTGAACATGGACAAATCATTATAATTATCGCCAATGGCCATGGTTTCCAAAAGCGAGATTCCTTTTTCTTTCACAAATGCTTCAAGGGCAATTCCCTTTTGGGCGTTCACACTTGTCAGCTCCAGGTTCTCATCCCCTGAAGAACTTACGGCCATGCCTTCAAGCTTCAGCAGGTCTTCTTTCGCGGAAACGAGAAAATCCGGTTCAAAGGAGAAGGCCAGCAGCTTGTAAATTTGATGCTCGTCACTGTTGAAAAGCTCGTCATAGCTGTTCACTTTATGGACAAGCCCTTTTGTAAAGCGCTCTTGTGCCGCTTTGGTCACTTCATCAATATCCGCTTCCGGATTTCCGCTTAAAAAGATGTCGACAATAATGGACACGCCGCGGTCTTCATCAATGGTATAGGTACCCTGGTTGGTGTAAACCTCGAAATACACATTGTTCCGAACAAGGATATAGGCTGCTTTTTTGGCCAGGTCCTTATCGAGCGGGCTGGAGGATACGACTTTCCCGTCCGAGGCTCTTACTTCTGCCCCATTTACGCAAATAATCGGACAGGAAATTCCGGCTTCATCGAGGACGAAGCTTGCTTCGAAATAGGAGCGCCCGGTCGCGATGACCACTTCAACCCCTTTTTCCTGTGCGGCTTTAATGGCTTCTAAATTTTCAGGCGTAATTTTCTGTGTGGCGGTTAATAGCGTTCCGTCCATATCACTGGCAATACATTTGATCATTTAAGATTCACCTTCTGGCTGTAGTATTTTTCTAAAAAACTTATTTGCCATTCTATCATGTTCTTACGCTTAGTTTAAATAATTGCTCTTCCTAGCCTACATACTTGCTCCCTTCCCTGATGCTCAATTTTGCAAGTGTGTTTGATTCAATAAACCTTTTTACTGACTCGGGATTTGTTTTCGAGTATTCCCTGAGCGCCCAGCCGATGGCTTTTTGGATGAAGAATTCCTTGCTCTCACTGTTTAGAAGGATGTAGCGGTAGAGCAGCTCTTCGTCAGTGCCGTTTTTGTATTTCAGCTGGAATAGGATGGCAGTCCTGCGGAGCCACATGTTTTCGCTGGTCGCCCATCCCTCTATTTTTTCGGGGATGACTTCCGGGTTTTTGGCCGCGATGGCGCCCACTGCGTGGGTGGCCAGCATGTCAACAGTATCCCACCAGGATTTTGTTGTAACCAGTTTTTCTACAAATGCCAGATGGCTTTTGTCCAGTTTCCTGGTGAATTTCCCTATGTAATCGAGGGCGGCAGCCTGATATTCACGCTCCTCCATGGTCCATAAGGCTTCCACAAATGCTGGATTAAACTCCTGCTTCAGCAGGCCTGTCTTATTGAAGTATTCCTTTAACAGGGCTCTTCTTTCAGGTGACTTGATTCCCAGGAAGGGAAAGTGGTTTTTCATATAGTTTTGCATGGGGATCGCTTTTTCTTTGTCCCGGTTTTCTTCAAAAAGCTCAGTTAATAATTGGATATCCATAAGAGCACTCCTTTTTCCATCAAAACGGGTTTATGTCATCGTGTTCAGGGTAAGGTATCAAAGAGATTTGTGCTTTCTCCGTTTTCGGACAGCTTTTCCCCTTCTATTTAATCCCATTTTACCTGCACTTTACAAATCCCAATGAATGATTAGACAGAAAAGAAGGCCAAAATACAAATGTGATTCATATTTAGGGGGGATTTTATTGAATGATAAATCCGGCAGTATAAACAGTGTATTTTGGGTTTCAGCCGTAGTTATAACATTCTTAGTATTACTGGGGGCCCTGGCTCCTGATCTGTTCGCCAGTGGTGCAACAAAAGCTTTCAATTTTACTACATACGCATTTGGCTGGTTTTACTTAATTTCGGTCTTGTTTTTTGTCTTATTCTGTATTTTTTTGGCTGTCAGCAAATATGGCCGCCTCAAGCTTGGGAATGATGAAGATAAAGCAGATTATCCATTTTTCACATGGATCGGGATGTTATTCAGTGCAGGGTTTGGGATTGGATTGGTTTTCTGGGGAATTGCAGAGCCGATGAGCCATTATTTCACTCCGCCAAGGGAAGGCATGGATCCTTTAACAGCTGAAGCCGCCCGCGAGGCGATGGGCTACTCGTTTTTCCACTGGGGAGTCAGCCAATGGTCTGTGTTTACGATCGTGGGACTGGCCATGGGGTATTTCCAATTCAGGAGGAGAGAAAACGGACTGATCTCTACCACTTTAACTCCTTTATTCAGCAAGAAAAAAGATCCTGTCCTGCTGAAAAAGGTCATTGATATCCTGGCCGTTATTGCCACAGTCATGGGGGTTGCGACCTCGCTTGGACTGGGCATTCTGCAGATTAACGGCGGCCTTGACGCAGTATTCGGCATTGAGCAGAGCACTATGACTCAGATTCTGATTATTGCGGTAATGACTTCTTTGTTTCTGCTGTCCTCCTCGACAGGTCTTGATAAAGGAATCAAATACTTGAGCAACATCAATCTCGGACTGGCACTGGCCTTGATGATTTTTGTACTGGTTACCGGCCCGACTGTGTTTATTTTAAATACTTTTACACTTGGAATCGGCGACTATATCTCAAGCTTTATTAAGCTGAGCCTGCGCTTAACCCCCTACAAGGGAGGCACATGGATCCGCGATTGGACAATTTTTTACTGGGCATGGGCCATTGCCTGGTCCCCTTTTGTCGGCGCCTTTATTGCCCGTGTTTCCAGGGGGAGAACGATCCGCGAATTTGTTGTCGGCGTCCTGATCGTTCCTCCGTTCATCGCGCTTGTGTGGATTGCCGTATTTGGCGGTACAGCGCTGCACTTTGATTTATTCGGCGGCACACAGATTGCGGAAGCCGTTAACAATGATGTGACTTCTGCGCTGTTCCAGACCTATAACCATTTGCCTTTCAGCTTTTTGGTTTCAGTGCTGTCCATTCTGCTGATTTTGACATTCTTGATTACATCAGCTGACTCGGCAACGTATATCCTGGGCGTTATGACCGCTAACGGCACCCTGAACCCGCCGCTATTCCCGCGGATTGTCTGGGGCTTGCTAATGGGAGCCATTGCCGCAGTCCTGCTCTTAAGCAGCGGACTCGAAGGCCTGCAGACAGCCTCGCTGGTGTCGGCGCTTCCATTCACCATCATCCTTATTTTCATGTGTATATCGTTATTGAAAATGCTGCGCAGGGAGACAATACCTGTTAAGCGGAAAAAATAATTGGGCAGACCTCTGGTAGGGGGTCTGTTTTTTTGATTTTGTTTGTTGGGGGGTGTTGCGGGGAACTGGCGGCTTGGACACTGTGGCGCGGATTTTTCATTTTGTGTCTGAAGCTGGGCTGGGTTCTGACACTGGAGCGCCGTTTTTCGCTTTTTGTGTCAGAAGTTGAGCTGGGTTCTGACTCTGGTGCGCCCTTTTTCTCTTTTTGTGTCAGAAGTAGAGCTGGGTTCTGACTCTGGTGCGCCGTTTTTCGCTTTTTGTGTCCGAAGTTGATCCCGGTTCTGACTCTAAGCCGCTTATTTTCTTTTTTTGTGTCAGAAGTTGCAACGGGTTCTGACTCTAAGCAACCCTTTTTCTCTTTTTGTGTCAGAAGTTGATCCGGGTTCTGACTCTAAGCAACCCTTTTTCTCTTTTTGTGTCCGAAGTTGATCTGGGTTCTGACTCTAAGCCGCCCTTTTTCTCTTTTTGTGTCCGAGGTTGATCCCGGTTCTGACTCTAAGCCGCTCTTTTTCTCTTTTTGTGTCAGAAGTTGATCCCGGTTCTGACTCTGGAGCGCCCATTTTCGCTTTTTGTGTCCGAAGTTGATCTGGGTTCTGACTCTAAGCCGCTTATTTTCTTTTTTTGTGTCAGAAGTTGCAACGGGTTCTGACTCTAAGCTACCCTTTTTCTCTTTTTGTGTCAGAAGTTGATCCGGGTTCTGACTCTAACACCAGCTTTTCTCTTTCCTGAGTCCGAAGTCTTCCCCGCGATTCAATCTATTAATCTCATTCCACCTTCACAAACTGCCCCACAGCTGCCTGCCCCGCCTTTATACAAGAATTATTTCAGAAAAGAAGGAATAAACTGAATTTTAAAGAAAGTATACTAGGTTCGAGAAAAAATTATTTAGGGGGTTGCAGCATGAGGGTACTGGTATCATTTTTTAACCGCATTATGCAGCGGTATTTGCCGGATCCATTTTTATTTGTCATTATCCTAACTTTTGCGGTTTTTGGATTAGGCTTGATTTTTACAGATAATGGACCTTACCAGATGGTTCAGCATTGGGGAAATGGGTTTTGGGGTCTCCTGACTTTTTCCATGCAGATGGTGCTGGTTTTAGTCACAGGACATGTGCTGGCCAGCAGCAGGCTGTTTAAAAAGGGGTTAGGCGCCCTGGCATCCTTGGCCAAATCACCCGGCCAGGCCATCCTGATTGTGTCATTTGTGTCGATGGTTGCAAGTTTAATTAACTGGGGTTTCGGCCTTGTAATCGGTGCCTTGTTTGCAAAAGAGCTTGCCAAAAAGGTGAAAAATGTGGATTATCGCCTGTTAATTGCAAGCGCTTACGGAGGATTCGTTGTCTGGCACGGGGGAATTTCCGGCTCGATTCCATTAACCATTGCTACGCCGGGCCACTTTTCTGAAGATATGATTGGCGTCATTTCTACTGACCAGACGATTTTCGCCGGCTTCAATATTTTTATTGTTGTCGCCCTATTATTGGTTCTGCCGTTTGTAAACCGCTTTATGATGCCATCGAAAGAGGAAACGATCGTGGTTGATCCTGCCCTTCTTCAAGAAGACATCCAGGCAGCTGCACTCGAAAAAGAGGCGATGACACCTGCTGAACGCCTGGAAAACAGCCGCATCATTTCCTTGCTTGCGGGGGTTCTTGGACTTGCGTTCTTATTTTATTATTTCGCATCAAATGGCTTTACTCTGAATCTTGATATCGTGAACTTCCTGTTCCTGTTCCTGGGGATTCTTTTCCACGGCACGCCAAAACAGTTCCTCGAAGCGGTCCTGAATGCGGTAAAAGGAGCCAGCGGAATCATTATTCAGTTCCCGTTTTATGCCGGAATCATGGGCATGATGACTGCCTCAGGACTGGCGGCGGTGATGTCCGAAGCGTTTGTCAGCATTTCAAATGATTACACGTTCCATTTCTTCACGTTTTTAAGCGCGGGGCTTGTGAACTTCTTCGTTCCTTCAGGCGGAGGACAGTGGGCTGTTCAGGCTCCGATTATGCTTGAAGCGGCTCAGTCAATGGGAGCTTCCATACCTAAGACAGCCATGGCGGTCGCATGGGGTGATGCCTGGACCAACTTGATCCAGCCTTTCTGGGCGCTGCCGGCACTCGCCATTGCGGGGTTAAAGGCGAAAGACATCATGGGATTCTGCGTGCTGACTCTCCTGGTCAGCGGCGTGATCATTTCCATGGGATTCTTATTTTTCTAAAACGAAAAGAGCATGGCACCCGCCATGCTCTTCTATTATGAGCAGAAGCCTCATCGGGAGGCTTACATTCCATTATGATGATCATTTTTCATGTTATGCATATAGGACTCCATGTAGGCTCTCTCTGACTCAGATACATGCTTTTCATTTTCCCCAGGGTCAAAATCGTCGACCCCATGCTTTCTATGCCACCAGTCCACAAACATGCCTGTTCCCAGCAATACTGCACAAAAGCCCAGCAAATAGAGAATCATTTTGATCACCTCTATATAGTATATCATTTTTTCAGAAAATATTGATATATTGACCAAGCCTATTTTTTACACTTTTACGGTTTCCGGCAGGTCCTGATAGCCCTCCTGATAAATGCGGCTGATGATCGATTCGATGGCAGGCTCTTCCACTGTCAGATCCTTGATATTATGTGTTTCGGTAATTTGCGCAATCAGTCCTGAAGCTGACACTTCATCCCGGTTAAACCGGATCCAGAAGCGGCTTGCTTCTTCTTTATACACTTCACCGCCCTTAAGCTTCAGGCTGTGTGATGATTCCTCCAGGTCCACGATGAGTGTCCTCGTTTTGCCGAAACGCTCCTTGACGACTGCAATCTCCCCGTCATACACCTTTTGCCCATGGTCGATGAGGATCATCCGCTCACAGAGCTTTTCAATATCCTCCATGTCATGGGTGGTTAAAATGACGGTTATGCTGCGCTCCCTATTAATCTCTTTTATGAAAGTCCTCATTTTTTCCTTTGCGACGACATCCAGGCCAATCGTCGGCTCATCCAGAAACAGGATAGGCGGGTCATGCAGCAGGGATGCGGCAATGTCAGCCCTCATCCTTTGCCCTAAGGAGAGCTGGCGGACCGGCGTGTTCAGGAATTCATCCAGCCCCAGTATCTCGGTGAAGGTGTCCATATTTTCCTTATACCGCGTATCCGGAACCTGATAGATTTCCTTCAGCAGCTCAAACGATTCGATAGTAGGCAGATCCCACCATAGCTGTGTTCTCTGGCCGAAAACCACTCCGATATTCTTGGCATTTTCCTGTCTGTTTTCGTATGGAATGATGCCGCTCACCTTCACACTTCCGGAGGTTGGAACCAGAATGCCCGTCAGCATTTTGATGGTGGTGGATTTTCCGGCGCCATTCGGTCCGATATAGCCGACCATTTCCCCTTCATTGATCGAAAAGCTGATGTCCTTCACAGCTTCTTTTTTAATATGTTCTCTTTTGACAAGGCTCTTCACAGCGCCAAGGAAGCCTGTCTCTCGCTTGGCAATCATAAAGTCCTTCATTAGATGTTCAACCTCAATAATCGGCATTTACAGCCCTCCTATGAACCTGTACTTTTATATCGCTTTAAACCCAGCATCCAGATCGAATAAGCAATAGCGAAAAAGACAATGCCGACAAGCGGCGAATAATACCCGATATTCTCCGGGAAAAAGGGTGTTTCTTTTTCAAGGAGGACGGCCGCAGGAAAATAGTTCACAAAGCCGAATGGGATCACAAATGCCGTAAACCATTGGACGGCTTTCGGATAAATGACCAAAGGATAATTGGTCAGATTTCGGGCAGGAAACATGGCCACCCAATAAAATTGCTCCGATTTCGTCGTCCAGAAAGCGAGGGCAGAAATCATGACAAGCAGTCCTCCCTGAATAAGGATGCCCCCCACCACAGATAACAGCAGAAACAAGCTTTTCCCCATTGTCCAATCCAGCTGCAGCTTAAAGCTGACCAAAATAAAAATGCCGATGCTGAAGATGAACTGCCCAAAAGAGGCGACATCAAATTTCATTGCCATGAAATGAAAAAAAGGATTGATTGGCCTGACAAGGAAGCGGTCAAACGTGCCGTTTAAAATGTAGGTGTCCAATCCCCTGAAGTGGAAAAAGAGAATGATGCAAAACCCCCAGGATAAAACAGAGACAGCAAAAAGAAACAGCATCTCGTAAAACGTCCAAGAGCCGAGTTCCTGAAACTGATAAAGCATGATCCACATCGTAAGAGCGGTGCCTGTATAGGATGTAATGAGGCCCACAATCCTCATGACAAAAGCAAACCGGTACTGCAGCTGGGCTCTCACCCCTGCGGAGATGAGCTTGAAATACAAATCGAAATAGTTTAAAACACTCACACTTTATCCCCCCTGTACCACCACTTTTTGGGATGCTCGATTCCAGACAAACCGTAACAGCAGATAACTGGCTGCAGCCCAGAATAATTGGACACCCAGGGAAAGCAGAATCTCCGTACCAGAGATTTTGCCTATAAAAATGGCATTTGGTATGTAATAGATCCCCTGAAACGGCAGGTAAAGCGCCATCGTTTCCAGCCAGCCCGGGAAAAACCACAGCGGGATGACGGAACCGGACAGAAGGGACATGGCGAAGTAAAAGACATCGACAATTCCGCCCGTTTCAACGAGGAAAAAGGAAAGCAGCCCGAAGGACATTTCAATGCAATAACGGATCAGGAATCCTATAAAAGCGGATACGATAAACAACGCCCAGGTCTCCCATCCTGAAGGCAATGTCAAATCCATAAAAATGAACATGACGGTATATAAAGGGAGCAGCGCTGTCAGTATGTAAAAGGCTACACTGCCAAAGTCGGCAAAAAGGTAGCGGAGCGGCACATCAAACGGCCTCATTAATTCCAAGGAAATATCGCCGGTACGAACCTTCTCCTGGATTTCCCATAGCGGGGTGCCTGCCCCATTAACTCCCGTTAAAAACTGACTGACCACAATATATGTCAGCATGGACTCAAAGCTGACGCCGCCAGCCTCTTCCCTGCCGGCATATAATGCTGTCCAGATCGAGCCCCACATCAGCAGAAAAATGAGGTTTGAGCCGAGCCGTGACCATACATCAAACCGATAAACGGCCGAGCGAAGAAAGGCCTTCTTCGTGAAGGTCCAATATAACCGAAACCTGAACATCCCTACACCCGCTTTTTGATTTTTTTGATTATTTCATATTTTAACATAATATGGGAGACAATAAATAAGAAGTTTAAAAAGAAGGTAAACGGTGGAATTTAAGAGAAAGGGTTGGCTTTTTAGGGGTAATGAATTAAAATAACATGTGGTTTATAAATATAAGAAAAAGGTGAATGATATTGATTGATGCATCCAGAAAGAAGCATTCTTCTTCCGATCTGATAAAATTTCTCATACCGTCTTTAATGGGAATCAGCTTATTCATGGTTCCGATCAAATACCAGGGGGATATTACGATCCCTATAGCTATTTTTTCAGGCTGGATTCAAAATCTGCTTACAGACTACCTTCCGGAAATTATGGCCTTTATTATTGTAATTACTTTTTTGGGCACTCTGCTGGCGAAATTCGCCAAGCCTGCTTTTATAGAAAATAGCCCATTTTTCAAAAACTTATTTGATGTTCCCTATATTTGGGCAGCAGCAAGATTCATAGGCGCTGTTTTTGCCGTTATCACCCTATTTCAAATCGGACCTGAACAGATCTGGTCCGAAAACACAGGAGGTCTGCTCTTAAATGACCTTCTGCCGATCCTGTTTTCGGTCTTTTTATTTGCGGGGCTGTTCCTGCCTTTGCTTTTGAACTTCGGATTGCTTGAATTCTTTGGCGCCCTTTTAACGAAAATCATGCGTCCGGTATTTAAGCTGCCGGGAAGGTCCTCTATTGACTGTGTAGCTTCCTGGCTTGGAGATGGCACAATTGGTGTTCTTTTGACCAGCAAGCAGTATGAAGAAGGCTATTATACGAAAAGGGAAGCAGCCATTATCGGCACAACGTTTTCTGTCGTATCCATTACCTTCAGCCTTGTCGTGATTTCACAGGTGAATCTTGGCCATATGTTTGTGCCTTTTTATCTGACCATCACCGCGGCAGGTTTCATCTGCGCCATCATCAGCCCGAGGATTTGGCCTCTGGCAAAAAAACCTGATACGTATTATAACGGGCAGGAAGCGGAGCTTGATGAAAATATTCCTGAAGGACATACTCCTTTCAGCTGGGGGCTTAAGCAGGCGTTAGATAAAGCACGCACCAATCAAAGCCTGAAAGCCTTCTTCCAGGATGGCGCTAAAAATATTCTGGATATGTGGATGGGTGTAGCTCCGATTGTCATGGCTTTGGGAACATTGGCTCTGATCGTAGCCGAATACACGCCGGTTTTCACGTATCTGGGAATGCCGTTCATTCCATTGCTTGAATTAATGCAGGTTCCGGAAGCAAGAGCCGCCTCTGAAACACTTGTGGTCGGTTTCGCCGATATGTTCCTGCCATCCGTGATCGGAGCAAGCATTGAAAGTGAGATGACCCGCTTTATTGTCGCTGCAGTATCTGTTACCCAGCTGATTTATATGTCAGAGGTGGGCGGACTTCTGCTTGGCTCTAAGATACCTGTATCTTTCTGGGATCTTGTTATTATCTTTATCCAGCGGACGCTGATTACATTGCCGGTGATCGTGCTGGCTGCACATCTTCTTTTTTAATATACGAAAAGAGGTATCCTTATGCGGGATACCTCTTTTGTATGTTAGAAGCATTGAAAGGAACGAATTCTCCTCAAATCTGTTCCGTAATACGTCCAGCGCCAGTTTCTCCAGCGCCAGCCGGCAACAGAGGTTCTGCCGACAAAGGTTGGGTAGAACCAGAAGCTGTTTCCGTTTTGCAGCCATACAAAGGTATTGCGGAATAAGCAGCCTCTTATGGCACCAGGATCAACAGCAAATGTGCTAACCTGCTGCATTTGAGGTGTAAAGTTTGGCGGAGGAGCCGATGGTGGTCCATCCTGTCCTCCAGGGCCTCCTCCACCACCTGGAGGTCCCGGTGGTGGTCCCGGAGGTCCAAATCCGCCGCCCGGTCCACCTGGTGGCGGTCCTGGTGGTCCGAACCCTCCACCCGGCGGGAATCCCGGGATGCCGAAGCCTCCTCCTGATCCTCCGCCTGGAAAACCAGGGATGCTGAAGCCTCCTCCTGATCCCCCGCCCGGAAAAATGCGTCCATGTTCATTTTGCTCATACATATAGGGATAAAACGGATAGTTCATATAATCCATTTAAATACTCCTTTCGTGATTAAACTTTTTCTGCAATCAGCAGCAATTCTGAGCGGATCTGCTCTTTGATCCGGTCCACCACTGAAAAGTCCATAGCATTTACATAGATTTTTTCCAGTGTGTCGCGCTGGGTTTTTGCCCGTGCCAGATAAGAGATGGCTTCTGTCATTTTATTTTTATAACGGGTGCTGATATCCTTTAGCTGTTCAGCGTAAATTTCATCTGTGCCTGAGTTGATCGTTATTTCATACATATCGACGATTTCATCACCATCCCGATTCGGAAAATATTCATGCGGAGCCGTGCTGTCAAAGATAGCGAGGCCCAGTTCACGCACAATGATCATATCCAGGCTGTGCGGATCAAAACCGCAATGATAGATTTCAATATCAAATCCCCGGCTTTCAGCTTCTTTTGCCAGCTTCTTCAGCATGGTGGACTTGCCGGAACCCGGACGCCCTTTTATGAAGTATCTTTTTTGAATATCCTCCGTAAGATTCGGCACAAAATCCACCGCTCCAATCGGAGTGGCTGCCCCTAAATAACGATGCTTCACAGTTGGAGTCTTATTTAATTTCGTATTTGCATAGAAGGTCGCAATCAGCTTTTTCGTCAGTTCATCCGCCTTCTGAAAATTCATATTTTCTATATAGATTTTTTCCCACTCATCATGAATCCTCAGTGCTTCGGCAAACGTGTCATAGGCTGTTGCAAAGGAATTGCTGATTTGGCCCGACAGTACGGTAATCTCTTCTTTACATGCAGCCAGTGCCCTTGAATCCCAGGCTTCGCCAAGATTGATATATTCTTCGACCGCGCCGGGTGCTTTCGGTTCGATCACATGCGGGGCTGTTCCATCGACAATGCCTGCTTTTAAAGAAGGAATGATGACGCCATCGAGCGATTGACTGTCAGATGAGCAATAAATGTATTCCAGGTCATAGCCTTTTTCGGACAGGTCTGCCCCGATTGCTTTCATCAGGGATGATTTGCCTGTTCCCGGTCCGCCTTTTAAAATATATAGGCGGTCAAGCCCTGCCAGGTTTGAGTCGAATAAATTGTGGAATCCCCGGGCTGTATTCCCGCCGGCGAAGTATTTTAATATTTTCCCAGCCACTCCTACACTTCCTTTCGAAATGCATTTTCACCTTACAGTATGCAAAAGGAGCGGGATGGGTGAGAGCCTATGAAAAAAAGAGTGCTGAATCAGGGTGATTCAGCACTCTTGCTTTTATTATTTGATCAAATCCGCCAGTTCAGCCCCAATGGCCTTCTGCAGGTCGTCCACCTTGAGCTCCATCTGCATGCCGATTTTGCCGCCGCTGACTATGATCAGATCCAGTTCTTCTGCCTTTCTGTCGATGAAAGAAGGAAACAGCTTTTTCATTCCGACCGGGGAGCAGCCTCCGCGGATGTAGCCGGTGAGCTTCTGGATATCTTTGACCGGGATCATTTCCACTTTCTTTTCGCCGGCAGCTTTTGCGGCTTTTTTCAGGTCGAGCTCTTCTGCCACGGGTATGATGAACACGAAGATCTGCTTGCTCACGCCTTGAGCAACTAAAGTTTTATAAACGGCTTCAGGATTTTTGCCGATTTTCTCTGCAACCGAAACACCATCAATCTTCCCGCCCTGGCTCTCATAAGTAATCAGTTCATACACGACCTTTTGAGCATCGAGCATACGCATCGCATTTGTTTTACCCTTTGCCATTGCCTGCGCCTCCATTGGTTATTTTCCTCATTTTAGCATTTTTGGCCGGTTTCAAAAAGGTGCAGGCAAAAGAATAGCAGGATCCCCCAAAAGAGAATCCTGCTAAAAGAAATTATTTCAATCGGTACACACGGGCTTCATAAGGCTTAAGCGTAAATGAATCCATATCACCATGTTTTTCAACTGGATAGTTATTTAATAAAAGCTGCTCATAAGAAAGCTTATCATCTGTTTCAAAAGATGCTTCCTCTGTTGAAAGGTTTGTTATCACGACTACCTTGTCATCATCAGATGTACGGGTATAGGCATAGATTTGCTGGTCATCTTCAAGAAGCAGATCGTATTGGCCATAGGTGAAGACCTCATTATCCTTTTTCAATCGAATCATTTTTTTATAGAAAGAAAGGATAGAGTCTCCGTCCTGCGATTGGACCTCCACATTGATCTCCTTATAGTTCGGATTGAGCTTCATCCATGGCTGACCTGTGGTGAATCCTGCTTTATCTTTAGTGGACCACTGCATTGGCGTACGGCTGTTGTCGCGGGAAGAAGCCCAGATGATGTCCATAATGTCCTGGTGAGACATGCCTTCCTCTTTCTTCAGGCGGTACAGGTTCTTTACCGCAACGTCATCATAGTCGTCAATGGAAGGGAACTGGACATTCGTCATGCCGATTTCCTGTCCCTGATAAATGAATGGCGTACCCTGCATCAGGAAGTACATAGCACCCATAGCTGTTGCGCTTTGCTGCCAGTATTCCTTATCATTTCCCCATGTGGAAACGACACGCGGCTTATCGTGGTTCTCGATGAATAACGCGTTCCATCCGTCCGCTTCCAGGCCTTTCTGCCAGCGGGTCAGAACCTTTTTCAGCTCGACAATATCAACCTCAGGGTTTGTTTCCGCGTCCCAAAGACCAAGGTGCTCAAATTGGAAAATCATATCCATCTTACCCTGCTCTTCCCCGACCCAAAGGTCCGCTTCATCCACTGTAACACCGTTTGCCTCGCCGACTGTCATCACATCATAGTTCGCATAGGTGCGGTCTTTAAATTCCTTTAAGTACTCGTGAATGCCTTCCTGGTTCATATGCATATCGAAGGAAGAAACATACTTTTTCTTCTTTGGGTTCGGCATATCAGGCAGGCCGGCACGCTTTTTGATATGGCTGATGGCATCAATCCGGAAGCCGTCGATTCCCTTGTCCAGCCACCAGTTCACCGTATCATATAAAGCCTCGCGGACCTCTTTATTTTCCCAGTTCAAATCAGGCTGCTTGGTGGAAAAAACATGAAGATAATACTGCTCTGTCTTCTCATCGTATTCCCATGCCGATCCGCCGAAAATGCTTTCCCAGTTATTTGGCTCCTTGCCATTCTTTCCGTCTCTCCAAATATACCAGTCTCTTTTCGGGTTCTCTTTGGACTCACGGGACTCAATAAACCAAGGATGCTCATCACTTGTATGGTTCAGCACAAGATCCAGAATCAGCTTCATATCGCGCTTATGGACCTCATCCATCAGCTGATTGAAATCCTCCATCGAACCGAAATCCTCCATGATATCCTGGTAGTCTGAAATATCGTATCCATTATCATCATTAGGGGATTTGTACATTGGGCAAATCCATATGACATCAATGCCTAACCCTTTAATATAATCCAGCCGCTGAATAATTCCCTGAAGATCGCCAATTCCATCTCCGTTTGAATCCTGGAAACTGCGGGGATAAATTTGATATCCAACTGCTTCTTTCCACCATACCTTTTTCATGTTAACACCCTCATTATATATAAATTTCTTTTCTATAATCTTTGTTTGGTGCGCAAACGTTTGCATTAAGCGGCATAAAAAAAGCTGCCTGCTTAATGCATGTGCATACTACTACAGTAAGTGTAACGCTTACAATTCAATTTTTCAATACCCTAATTAAATTAGGATTTATAGAAAAAGAAAACTCGCATATTAGCGGGTTTTCTCTGTTTTTGAAGGTTTCTTATTTAAGTAAAGCACCCGTTAGTTTAAGTGGAATTCTTCACAATATCTTAATGTAACTCCAATGTAATTGTGTAGTACCAGAAACTGGTTGCTTAGAAAAAGACCTCTCGTATTTAAGCAAGGGATGTTATCTCGAAGATTGTTGCTATGGAGAAAAGAGGGGCTTATTCCACATTTGGCATCGAGTTAATCGTTTTGGTATTGCAATTCAATCGTTTTAAACTGATGCTTATAATTAAAAGCATAATGGACGATTAATGTATTGGGTGACTCCCATTCCAATTCATAGGCCCCTTCCGAAAATGGTTTGTATTCCCGATCGACATCGAGCCTGGTTCTGGTCAAAGCGGTCATGAATAAGCCTGAATTGGATACTTGGTAAAGTTTGACATACCCTTTTTCGATCGCCACAAATTTTTCGCTTTGATCGGGAGAGGAGAACGTGGTGTATTTGGTTTCCATGAGCAGATTCGGCGCGCTAGTTACTAAGATGAAAAAGGTCCCAATCCCTATCGCCATCCATTTCATCCCTTTATCCGTTAACATATATACAGCTGAAATGACGGCTGCAATAATGAGCAAGGCGCTTATGGTATGATGCCCGATGCCTTTGGATGGCGGCCCTAGTTGAAAGTAAACACCCTTTGTATCCATCACCAATTGTATGAGCAGAAGGAATACACTGGCACCAAGGCCAATGATGGCTATCTTATTACGTTTGATCATTTGATTTAACCCTCCCTTACCTTTGAGAACTTATCGCACAAAGTATATCATAATTAAGTTCAAAACATTGCGCGAACTCTTGTAGATGGTTGGAAAGACGAATATAATGATATGTAAAATATTAGAAGATTGCCATCATCCATTTTAGAAGAATGCGGGTCATAGTTTCTGTTAAAGGGAGGACTGTTTTTGAAAATCATTAAAATCGGATTGGTCGGTATGTTGGCAGTCGGATTGTTGACGGCATGTAATGGAAATGACGCTAAATCGGTTGCAAAAACGGACGATCAGCCAGCCGCGGTTGAAAATGATACGGTTGAATTTTCTCCGGAAGCAAAAGAATGGATTGCTGAAATGGCGGCGGAGTTCAATCGGGCACCGGAGGAAAGTTTTGATGAATTAAAGCAAGAAGATGTTGGATTTGTTTATTATACAAAAGCCAATGATCTCTATGAAAATATGCAGCACTATATTGATGACAAAAATGAAAGTTTCGATGAGGACTTTGCCAACTTGCGAATGCTTGCAGCTGGAATAAGCCATGATCATTTGAACGGACCGCCCATATCGATGATACGGGGAAAGAAAAGGACAACCTTGAACATGCTGAGGATTGGAAACCCGTACCGGCAAGCATGGAGACGGCGTATCAATACATGGGACAATTACTCAACGATTTGGACGTTACCATCAATAAGGGCGGCAAAGGGAATTCTTTTGGAGTGTCACACTTAACGAATGGCAATAAGGTGAATGAACTGGAGTCGTTTATAAAACACGACAGCTAATACAAGACACCTTTCTTTTGGAGAGGTGTTTTCTTTTAGCCAATTAGTCGAATCACTATTTATCAAATCAAACACCACAAATTTTGTAATTAACCAGCAAAGAGTTTCTTCTATTTTTCCCCATTGGTTATATCCCCTTAGTGCATGAATAATAACTAAGCATATAATGTTTTCTAAACTAACCTCCCTCAATAAAAGAAGCGAAAACACTTATTTACTCTTGTTTTCTTAGAATTTCATAGTTATTTACCTTTCGGTAACTCACTTTATAAATGGAGGATCTTCACTTGAAAGGATATTTTTGGACAGAGTGAGAAAAAAGAGTTAGAACCCACTAACCAATCCCTTACAGAAAATGGTGGATGAGTAAAAATATAACCGCACTGGTGGATGTCCACATTTACTCATGGAGGTCAACCCTCCCATGTCTCACAGAGTCTTCGCTCTCAAATTCCTTCGTCCAACCTTTCCATGAGGTGGATGTCAGCCATGCTGCCCCACAGGGTCCAAGCCCGTAATTTAGTTGCTTTGCCGACTAATCCGTGCTTCAAATGTCTCCAAAACTATAAAAGCAAGAACTACTACTTATCTAATCTAAACAAAAGTTAAGCTGCCATTTCCGTCTTCTTTGTTACTGCCAAATGAGGGATGTCCTTTAGCATCTTTTCCTCATTAAAATCAAATTGCTTTTTTCCTATACTGAAGAAAATCCGAATTAGTTTATTACACAAAGCAATCAGGGACTGCATCTTCTTTAAAGGATTATCCGGACGTTGAGTATAGTAAGCATGTAATGCTTTAAATGCAGAATTTTTGGCGACGAGAATCATACAGACCCTGAATAACAGTGCCCTGAGTTTCTTTCGGCCTCTTTTTGTGATGGTCGTTTTTCCTTTGTGCTTGCCGGATGTATTTTCTTTTAAGCTTAAGCCGGCCAGCTTGATAATCTGCCTTGGATGATTGTATTCACCTAAATCTCCTACTTCCGCAAAGAAGCCGGCAATTGTATCCCTGCCTACACCTTTTATCGCTAACATTTGTTGTACACCTGGTATTTCATCAAGCTGGCTGTCTATTTTGGCGTCCAATTCTTCGAATTGTAACTGAATTAAATCATACTTAGCCAGAATGGTTTTTAGCTCCAGCCTGGCCATTTCAGCACCTTGTCGAAGTCCGATGGACTGGCTAGCTGCCTGTTTTAATTCGCGGATCTTGTTTAATCCAACACTCCGAGATACGGACTTTCTCAAATGGACGAGTAGTTCTTCTTCGGTGAATACAGCTATTTCATGTGGCAAGGCATAGAGCTTTAAGAATTGTAAAGCAGCCTTACCTTCCCATTTCTTAAAAACCTTGAGGAATTCCGGAAAATACCGGTCAATCCAGTTGTGCACCTGTCCTTGGACCGTTTGTAGGTCTTCAGTTAAAAGATCGCGTATTTTCTTTGCCACACGGAGTTCTGCATAAACACCTTGCGGTATTGTTGGTTCGGCGTATCTTCCATCCTTGACCAGCTGGGCTATGACCTTGGCATCTTTCACATCATTTTTGGTGGGTGAGTTATCATCCAACTCTTTGCTTTTCTTGACGTGCAACGGGTTTACTGCGACAAACTTTATCCCATTTTCTTTTAAGATATGGGCCAGATTAAACCAATAGTGGCCTGTTGGCTCCATGCCAACCATCACTTTACTCATACGCTGTTCTTTTTTGATTTCCGAAATCCATTTAAGAAAGTTTTCAAATCCTTCTTTTGTATTTTCAAATTGACACGGGGATCCAAACTCCATTCCCCTGAAATCCTGGGCACGAGCCACATGTTTGAATTTCGCAATATCGACTCCTATAATAAGAGTTTGAGAAGTGATTTGAGCAATCTTCTTATTCTGGTTATAATTCATTGTAAAGCCTCCTGGTGTTTGAGATTTTTGTCCTTTTTGCTTGCCGGCTTCAGGACTCTCTCATTCTACCAAGAGGTTATTTTTTTGTTCAAACTCCATTTTCATTCATTACAGGAATGCTGCCCCATTAGTTCAAAAAGATAAAAGCTACTCGATTAGAGTTGAACACAAGCACCTTCTTTTAGACGAAGGTTAACCCATATTTTCAGCAATCTTTTTCAGTGCCTTTGCACGGGAAACAATAAATGCCCTCATATATTTCTCCAAAAATAACTTGTCCACTACAACACCAATTAGTCCGAAAGGTGATTTATACTGAAATTTATCAATCATTATAGTTCCGCCAGCTTCTTCAATAAATTGATGGGTATGAACAAAGGAATGGAATGCACCCTTCACCATAACATCTACAAACATAAGAGGTTTTTCCATTAATGTCACTTTGGCTGTCAACCTTTGTTTAATACCAAAGTGGATGGCTTCCCAGGTAACAGTATCGCCTTGTTCTAATAACCCTTCTGTCACTCCACTAACAGCTCTTTCCTTAGTTTTAGAGGTCGTTTGAGTATGAATATCTACGTTTCTAGCAAGGTCAAAACATACTTCAACAGGTGCTTTAATAAATTGTTGATGCTCAATAACAGGCATTTTATTTTCTCCTTTTACAAACACTTACTAACACTATAATTATAATTCGTCAAAGTCGATATTAACTAATTCTTATTGAACTAACCTGTCCCTTTTGTTAAATAAGAAAAAAGCCGCCTGGTTCGGCAGCTGGATCTAAAAGTAACGCACCCGATAGTTTAAGTGTATTTATTCACAAACTTAAGACCTTATTAGACACCTGCCTGTTTCCTATACGTCCGTCCTTTATTCGTTGGTATAAATTTAAATGCGGTTACAGATAATATCCCTATAACAAATTAGGGGGTTATGAAATGGAAGGAGCAACCACAAGTAATAATGGAATGAGCACTTCTAATAAACTAAACCTTTCAGGTCTTGGTGTTGGAGCAATTGTACTAACCACTCTTTATACTGCTGTTTTAGCTTCGCAGTTAATGGCTACCAAACATAAAGTCGATTACCTTTATTACAAAGAAATAACACAAAATAAATAGCTTATTATAGGCGGTGTTTTTTCACCGTCTTTTATTATACATAAAACAGCAATTTGAGCTAAACTGCC
>NZ_NPDG01000020.1:0-22364 GCF_002272225.1 Bacillus sp. 7894-2 | reverse complement strand
ATAAAATTTTCAGAATTATTATTGTTTTCCGAAGAAATGTGTGGTAATTTAGTAAAAACGAAGTTCAGACTTCATAAAATATAATAAAACAGCTTAAACTTCATAATCTTAAGGTGATCCTAAATGAAATTAAAAGAAACAATAGAAAAAGAGTTTTCTAACCTCTCCAAAGGCCAGCAGAAGGCCGCGAAGTATTTGCTCGATCATCCGAAGGATTTTGCCGTAAAGTCAGCGGGTGAGATTGGAAAGAGAATCGGGGTCAGTGAAACGACAGTCATCCGTTTCTGCTATTCGATTCAGCTTTCAGGCTATTCGGAGCTTCAAAAGATGGTAAGGGAACAGCTTTTAAAGGCGAATAGCACACTCGGGCAGTATTTTACGAATAAGGTGGAATTGGCCGAAAAGCCGGAGTTCCTGGCAAGTGTGATGGAGAAGGATTGTCTGCATATACGGGAAACGATTCAGAATATAAGCCAGAATGATTTTGATGCCTTGGTTGACCGGCTGATCGAATCGAAAAAAATATATATTTCAGGACTTAGGTCTTCTTTCTCGGCAGCGAGCTGGCTTTCATTTACCCTTGGGGTGGTGAGGGGAAATGCGAAGCTGATCCGGCCGGATACGGATGATCTGCTGTTGACGGTCACCGAAATGGATAAAAGTGCGACGTTTATCGCCATTTCATTCGACCGTTATATGAAGGATACGATCAAAATGGCGGAATTGGCGAAAAAGCAGGGAGCATTTGTGATTGGCATAACCGATTCAGCGATCGCGCCAATTAAAGAGCATGCTGATTTGCTTTTTCAAATACATTCGTCGGAAAAATCGACGATTGATGCGGCACCCGCACTATTTTCCTTTCTAAATGCAGTGATTGCAGGGGTGTCCATACAAGATCAGGAACGATTTCAAACACGGAAAGAACAATATGAAAAGCTGGAGAGTGAACATTTTTTTATTCAGCCGGGAGGGAAGTTGGATTGAAGAATATAATTGATGAGCTTAAACCCGCGTTAGAGAAGGTATTTACCCACTTGCACGAACATCCGGAAGTGAGCTGGAGGGAATATAAGACAACCGAGTACCTGCAGAAATTCCTGGAATGCCGGGGGTTTCAGGTTAAACTGTTTGGGGATTGCACCGGTCTGGTTGTTGAAGTAGGAGAAGGGAGTCCTTGTGTCGCGCTGAGAGCGGATATGGACGCACTTTGGCAGGAAGTGGACGGCAAGTTTCAGGCGAATCATTCCTGTGGCCATGATGCCCACATGACGATGGGGGTCGGGGCGATGCTGTTCCTTCAAAAAGCAGGATTCCCCAAAAAAGGCAAGCTGAAATTCATCTTTCAGCCTGCTGAAGAAAAGGGCACCGGAGCTCTAAAAATGATTGAGCATGGCGTGCTGGATGATGTGGATTACCTGTACGGTGTACATCTGAGGCCGATTCAGGAAATTAGGGACGGGGAAGCATCGGCAGCCATTTACCATGGTGCAGCAAGATTTCTGACCGGGGAAATTATCGGGGAAGACGCCCATGGCGCCCGACCGCATCTTGGCCAGAATGCCATCGAGATTGGCGCTTCTTTTATTCATGAAATTAAAAACATCCATTTGGATCCCATGGTCCCCTATACGGCTAAAATGACCAAGTTCCATGCGGGCAGTGACACAGGCAATATCATACCTGGAAAAGCTTCCTTCAGCCTCGATCTTAGGGCACAAACTAATGAAGTGATAAACGCACTGTCTGAAAAAATTGAAACGATCACGGAGTATTTATCTAAGCTCTATGGAGTCAAAATTACACTTGATACGAAAGCGAATGTGGCAGCAGCTGAGGTAGATGAAGAAGCGCAGCATTTTCTCGAAAAGGCCGTAATCGATGTACTTGGTGCCGCCAAATTACGGGAGCCAATCGTGACATCAGGCGGTGAAGACTTCCATTTTTATACCTTAAAAAAGCCGAATATTAAGGCCACCATGCTTGGATTGGGCTGTGACCTGCAGCCGGGTCTTCATCATCCGGACATGACCTTCAATCGGGAAGCGATTTACTCAGGAGTGGAAATACTGGCCAGGGCGGTAATGGCCACTTTGGAAAAGGAGGAGTGAAGATGGCTGCTGTGACAATTGATTTGCGGGTATTAAAGACAGCGAGCGATATGAATCTGATTCAAAAGCTGGAGGAGATCATCTGGAATATGGCCCCGCTTCCGGTTCATCAAACCATCACAGCTGCCCAGAACGGCGGGCTTCTCCTCGGGGCATTTATAGAAGAAGAACTGGTGGGATTCAGCTACGGATTTCCCGGTTTCAACAGAGGAAAAGGGTATCTGTGCTCCCATATGCTTGGCATTCACCCCGACCACCAGGATAAGGGGCTTGGAGCGTTATTAAAGCAGAAGCAAAAGGAACTGGCCATTGAGTTGGGATATGACCTGATCACCTGGACGTTTGATCCGCTTGAAAGCCGGAATGCTTACTTGAATCTTAACAAGCTGAATGCAGTTTGCTCCACTTATGTGGAGAATTGCTATGGAGATATGGATGATAATTTGAATCATGGACTGCCGACAGACCGGTTAAAGGTGGAGTGGTGGATTACCAGTTCACATGTGGAGGAGCGATTGAGTATTGAAGCAGCTTCTGCAGAGAATCCGTTTGACTGGGGACTATCAGAGGACAACTTTCCTGTTTTATTAAATACAGTATGGGAGGCATGTGGCGGACCTGTGCTTGTTCCGATTCCGGCAAACTTTCAAGCTATTAAAAATCATAATTTCGAGCTGGCGATGGACTGGCGCTTCAAAACCAGAGGAATTTTTCAGGCGTTATTTTCACAAGGGTATGCCATGGCGGGTTTTCAAAAAAGTGCAGCAGGCCCGGTACACTACTATGTATTAGTTCAACGAAACGAGCTTACACTCAACTAACAGGAAAAGGCGGGAATGAATATGAAAGTGACAGAAGTTGTATTGAGGCATATGAAAATGAGAATGAAAGCACCATTTACAACAAGCTTTGGCACGTTTCAGGATAAAGAATTTCTTTTACTGGAAGCGAAGGATGAGAACGGTGTGAGCGGATGGGGGGAATCAGTAGCCTTTCATTCACCATGGTATAACGAAGAAACACTGAAAACAAACTGGCATATGCTTGAAGATTTCATCATTCCGAATCTATTAAACAAAGAAATGGAACACCCTGATGAAGTGTCGGAAAAGCTTTCTTACATACGGAAAAACAATATGGCGAAATCGGCTTTTGAAGGGGCGGTTTGGGACTTATTTGCCAAGCAGAAAGGAATTCCGCTTGCGAATGCTCTTGGCGGGACAGCGAATGAAATTGAAGTTGGAATCAGCATCGGGATTCAGGATTCTGTTGAGGACTTGCTGAACCTGATTGGTGAATATGTAGAGGATGGCTACAAACGAATTAAAGTGAAAATCAAGCCGGGCTGGGATGTTGAGGTCATGAGGGAAGTGAGGAAGCATTTCCCGGATATAGCGCTTATGGCGGATGCAAACTCAGCCTACACTCTTAAAGATATTGAACTGTTAAAACAGCTGGATGAAGTTGATTTAATGATGATCGAGCAGCCGCTGGCCTCTGATGACATTATTGATCATGCTGTCCTTCAGAAAGAACTTAAAACACCGGTCTGCCTCGATGAAAGCATCCATTCCTATGAGGATGCACGCAAGGCGATTGAACTTGGAAGCTGCAAAATTATCAATATCAAAATCGGCCGTGTCGGGGGCTTGACAGAATCCAAAAAAATTCATGACCTCTGCCAGGAACGCGGCATCCCGGTATGGTGCGGCGGCATGCTGGAATCCGGCATTGGAAGGGCACACAATATTGCCTTAACCACACTATCAAACTTTATTATGCCAGGGGATACAGCTGCATCATCCCGCTATTGGGAGAAGGATCTGATTGACCCTGAAGTAACCGTTGAAGATGGGATGATCAAGGTTCCTGAAAAATCCGGACTTGGGTATGAACCGAATTATGAAACTATTAGAGAGTTTACTGTTTTTGAAAAGAGATTTACGTTGAATGAACAAGCAGCCCTTGTTGGCGGGAATAGTGTCACTCAAGTCAAATAAAAGCGCAAATAGCACTTAGAGAGAGAGGATTCTCTCTTTCTCTTTTAAACAAAGTTGTCAAAAAATTCAAATATTAAAAGGAGGAATAGTTTTGAAAAAGAGTATTCAGATTGCCGGGGCCTTTATTGGGGTCATTGTCGGAGCAGGCTTTGCTTCAGGGCAGGAAATTTTGCAGTTTTTTACGGGCTTTGGCTGGATGGGACTAGCCGGAGCTGTGCTGGCGACCTTTTTCTTTGCATTTCTTGGCATGAATTTAACCCAGCTTGGAAGCCGCCTGCAGACAGATTCCCATAAAGATGTGATTTACCATATTTGCGGAAAGTATCTCGGGATGGCTGTTGATTTTATCATTACATTCTTCCTTTTCGGAGTCGCCGTCGTCATGCTTGCCGGATCAGGATCGATCTTCGAAGAGCAGTTCGGCATCCCTAGCATGGCAGGGAATATCATTATGGCCGTGTTGACGATCCTGACCGTATGTCTGAACGTCCAAAAAGTCATTTCAATTATCAGCCTGGTGACTCCATTTCTGCTGCTTATGGTGGTTATCATTAGCGGCTACGCTTTAAGCACGATGGGACTGGATTTCTCGGAAGTTCAGAAATTGGCGGAAAGCGGGACGCCTGCTGCATCCAACTGGTTTATGGGCGGATTGCTATATGTTTCTTATAATATCGCGGCTGGTGCTGCCATGCTTGCTGTCATGGGAGGCACAACAAAAGATGAAAAGCAGGCTGGCTTGGGCGGCATCCTGGGCGGTGTTGGACTGGGTGTCCTGATTTTACTGATCAATGTAGCCATGCTGGTTAAAATGGACGTGGTTGAAGGATCTCCAATGCCGATCCTGGCGCTTGCAAATGAAATTTCACCGGCATTTGGATTGTTAATGTTCGTCGTCCTGCTGGGGATGATCTACAACACAGCTGTTGGGATGCTGTACGCCTTCACTGCAAGAATCGTAAAAAGAGAGAACCCTAAATTCAATATCTTCGTTGTATTATTTGGAGCTGCCGCTTTTGGCGCCAGTTTCATCGGCTTCATCACTTTGGTCGGAACGGTATACCCTTTAATGGGGTACTTAGGATTTACATTGATTGCGGCGATTGTGTTTGCTTGGTTTAGAGGGAAGAGGAAGGCTGTTGGGAGGATTGGAAGCGGGGTTGTTTTAAAACAATAGGAACTATTTTTTAGAAAGCTCAGTTCTCCTGAGCTTTCTTTATTTTATCAAAATCCATATTTTAGGGCTAACGTACGAATCCCATCTCCGATCTTCTTCACCCCAACCGCAATTTTCCTGTC
Organism: Bacillus sp. 7894-2; assembly: GCF_002272225.1. Taxonomy (NCBI): domain Bacteria; kingdom Bacillati; phylum Bacillota; class Bacilli; order Caryophanales; family Bacillaceae; genus Bacillus; species Bacillus sp. 7894-2. The sequence continues at coordinate 16,954 of NZ_NPDG01000020.1, read as the reverse complement.
ATCCACCTGTGACACGCTTAACCGGATACGGTTTTCCTGTCTGTACTCAGGGAGGTACATACCTGCTGCATCCTGAACCAATACATTTTTCTTTTGGAGATATTCCACAAGATGCTTTGCTTTCAATCTGCCCGGAAGCTCAACTGTCGAATAGAATCCCGAATCCCCGCCAGTAAAAGCAGCACCAGGCGGCAAATGTTCCAGGTACGCCTTTTTGAGAATGGTGCCTTTCTTTTTGTATTGCCGTCGGAGTTTTTCAATATGGGCCTTAAACATTCCGCTGCTTAAGTAAATCTCAAGTGCCCCTTGTGTGAGGACTGGTGTATGGACGTCCGCTGCAAATTTGGCTTGTGTAAAACTTTTCATTAAGGCTCCCGGAAGAACGGCCAATCCTAATCGAAGTCCTGGCAGCAGAACTTTAGAAAAGCTTTTTGTGTAAATGACTCTTCCGCTTGGGTCATAGGCAAACATGGGGTCTGCTTTTTTCCGGGTATCAAGGTCTCCCATATAATCATCTTCGATTATGTAGGCATCATATTTTTGAGCGAGCTCGACAATGTGCTTTTTTTCCTGATTGGTGTAGCTGCAGCCTGTCGGATTCTGGAATCGGGAGACTGTGTAGAAAAACTTAACGCTTCGTTCTCGGAAGACCTTTTCCAGATTATTAAGATCAATGCCATTCTGATTTACCTCTATGCCGATCGGTTTCAGGCCGCGCGAAGTAATGGAATCTATGAAACTGAAGTGTGTTGGCTGTTCTACGCAAATCTCATTTTTCTTATTGGGAAAAGGCAGTGAGATTAAGAGATCCAGAGCCTGCTGGGAACCTGATACAACGGCAATTCTTTCAGGCGGGGCGAAAACCTGCAGGTCCTGAAGCTGATCTGAAAGCTGATGCCGAAGACTCGCCAAGCCGAGGGGATGGGAATACTGAAACATTTCTTCCTTATAAAGTTCAATTGCCTGATTCATGCAATGCTGATAATCACGGTAGGGCATCCTGCTTTTATCCGGTCCTGCCGAGACAAAGTCTATTTTCATTTGAGTTTGTTTTTTGGGTTTATCTGTCCCTACTGCAAAATAGCCGCTTTTTGGCACAGAGTAAATCAGATGTGCCTTTTCCAATTCACTGTAAGCTTTTAGTACAGTGTTGATGCTGCAGCAGAATTCCTTGGCAACCCTACGGATGGAGGGGAGCTTTTCTCCGGATTTTAACTTTTCATCATCTAATCTGGATTGGATTTCTCCTATGATTTCCTCATATTTAGTGCTCATGAATTCACACCTTGCTGAAGATTTGTATGGGTACAGATGGCTAAAAAGCTTCTTTTCTGTATCCATCATGCTGTTTATAGTATAAGGGACAATTAAAGGGCTGACATCATGACGGAAATCCTATTTTATAAAGGAGGAAGAAAAGATGAATTGGATGAGGAGAATGGGTATAGCCGTTTTTGCCTTGTTATTGCTGCTGGCAGGTACAGGTGCTGAGGCATTAGGCGGAAAAGAAAACACGAAGGAGCTGCACATTGAAGAAGTTTTTGCAGGAAAAGAGGGAACAATGGTTCTCAAAAATCTTAAGAATGACAAGGTTCATGTCTATAACAAGGAGAGGAGCAAAGAGAGACTGACGCCGGAGTCAACCTTCAAAGTCGCCAATGCCCTAATCGGGCTCGAAACTGCCGCTGTGAGAGATGAATACGAAGTGAAACGTTGGGATGGAGTCGAACGGGAATTCGAAAGCTGGAACCGGGATCATTCTCTTGCTTCTGCCATGAGGGAATCGGCTATCTGGTTTTATCAGGACCTGGCAAGGACAATTGGTGAAAAGAAAATGACCGATTACTTAGCAAAGATAGGGTATGGGAACCAGGACATATCTGGCGGAATTGATTCGTTCTGGTTGGACAGCAGCCTGAGAATAACCGCAGCAGAACAAGCTGATTTTATCGAAAAGCTTGTAGAGGAGAAGCTGCCTTTTACAGAGAAAAACCAAAAAACAGTCAAACGAATAATGATTCAGGATGAACAGGATCACTTCATTTTACATGGAAAAACAGGGACAAGGCTCTCTGACATGGGCCTTGGCTGGTATGTTGGTTTTGTTGAAACGGAGAAGGGGATATGGGTGTTTGCGGTGAATATTGATGGAACAGGCACTGAGGCCAGGAATATTGCTTTAGAAGTATTGAAGGAGAAAAAAATCATTAATAACTAAACTGGATCAGGGGGAACCATGTCCTGGTTCCCCTGTTTTACTGAACTTCCGCCACAAATGTAAAAGAAATTTCACCGTTTTGCCATTCCGCTAGGACTTCATAAATATATTTTCCCTTATCTGCAGGCATGTTAAATTGATTATCCTCCAGCTTGATATCACTTTCTATTCCCGTTTCATTCCATAAATACACCTTCATTACTGGATCATCTTCAATTTTCACTTTGACTTTCTGGTCCGGTTTTACAGGAATAGGTTTAAGCTGTACTGCCATCTGATTCGGGGATGCATGATCGGTTTTGATTGATTCCGTTTCAAGGCCTTTTTTTCTGAACCACTGATAGTTTCCTTTTTCCATTCGATATTCTGTTCCATTCACTTCAATAGTTGCTGTCTTCTCTGGCGGAAATTTCGTGTGATCCACCGGTTTATCTGAACAGCCAAACAGTAAGCTGACAGAGGCAATTACGATTATACTTACTAATCTTAAACTCCGCATTGTGCCACCTGCCTTTTATGATGGTTATTAAAAACAGTTTATCTGAAAAAGGAGATCTTATATATAGCTAGAATTAAATTAGTAAAATGTCAAAGGAAAGGAATTTTTGAAGATGAAGAAAATCTCACTAATACATTCTCCGGTTTTACCTGCAGTTGACTATGCTTACGCCTCCCATATCCCTTCTGGAATGGATCTTTATTTTATGGCAGGGGCCTGTCCGCTCGACAAAGAGGGAAAAGTTCCTGAGGGAAAAGGCTATGAAGAACAGGCCAGGCTTTGTGTTGAAAACCTGAAAGCAGCCTTACAGGAATGTGGAGCTGAATTAAAGGATGTGGCTTATACTAGAGTTCTGGTAGCATCCTCTGACCAGGCAGATTTGGTGGCTGCATGGAAGGCAGTCAGAGAGGAATTCGGTTCCCATGATGTTCCGAGTACATTGTCCGGTGTTACCGTTTTGGGGTATAGCGGCCAATTAGTTGAGATAGAGGCAGTTGCTGCAGTAGCTAAAGAATAATTCATTTTTATTCAAGTAAATTAAATAAACTGATGACTAATATGTTAAAATTTTTCGAGGATAAAAAAGGGGATTTTAACATGAATACTTTAAAAAATTCTATTTCTTATTTACTAATGATTCCTGCTATCTTAATAGGAACCTTTGCCATGGCTGCAAATGGTGTGAGTCCCGGAATATCGCTTCAAAACATCCTAATCTGGATAATGGGAACTGTTTTGTGTTCTTATTATTTGGTTCCTAAAAAGGAGAAAAGAGTAAGTAAAGGGAACCTCATTATAACCTGCATTCCAGTAGCCTTATTAGTTCTTCCATTCCTGTTTGATGGTTCAGGCGGTGTTCATCGCTGGATAACTTTTGGACCGGTTAACATAAATGCAGCAAGTATTATTTTGCCATTTTTAATTATACAGCTATGGAAAAATCGGACAAGCCATACAATCGCACTGTACTTTATTACTTTATTAATATTGCTATTCCATCCAGATGCAGGTCAATTAACTTCATTTGCCTGTGCAGCTTCCATTATTTTGTGGAAGAAGATTAGTAGTTGGAAGTTAAAGTTGTTGAGCTTTATGCTTAGCGCTGTCATAGTTATCATTTCATGGATTTTTATCGATGATTTAGCACCGGTTCCTTTTGTAGAAGATATTATCTTTTTGGTTGCAGACCTTGGTATTGTCTGGCTGATTTTGGGTATATTGTCGTTGCTGTTATTATTAAGTCCATTCTTTTATTACGGCAGAAATAATATTTTATCGTTATCTTTGGGAGTTTACTTTTTAATGGCTATGATTGTAACGTTATTTGGTCATTTTCCAATGCCGATCATGGGGTATGGAATCTCACCCATAATCGGTTATTTTCTTGCCGTCAGCTGGATTAGAATAAATAATTGAAAATGGAGAACTAAATGTCTATTATCCTTGCAATAATCGTCCTTATGGGTTTATTTATTTTAGGAATCAGGTTATGGAAGACGAGCAGAATAGTGTCACTGCTCTTTATACTGCCTGTATTGGCAATATTCCTTTTTGCCGGATATGTGTTTTTTAACTCTTGGTATCATACTGCTCCAGATTCATTGAATTTCACAGTCGAAAAGGAAAATCAATCCTATACAGTGACAGGCGTTTGGAAAAAACCATTAGATGCATATAGATTTCCCACAGATTTTATTGTTTTTTATGTTCCTGGTAATGGGGAAGTAACGGAAGTTAAGCGAAATAGATCTGAGGATTATGAAAAAATGGATAGCCTTTACTTTGAAGATTCGGTTCAGGAATGGTTAAAAAATGAGCAACCTCCTGAATTAGAACCTCAACTATTTGATATAGAGACATCCAGGGAATTTAGTTTTTCATTTGCACTGCCGGAAAATGTAAAACCAGACGAGGTAAAAATCTATTATGTTCATATGAGAGATGAACCAATGGAAGCCTTAGAGTTTTGGTTTAAGGAGATTGAGTTGAAATAATTCTCTTACGATTGGGTAACTGAAGCTAGCCTGCATTTGACCAATCAAAGAAGTATTCGGCGCCCATGATGTTCCGAGTATTTTGTCGGTGTCTCCGTTTTGGTTAAGCGGCCAATTAGCTGAGCTAGAAGCGGGTGCTGCATTAGTGCCTAAGTCTCTAAGGGTTCATGAATTTAGTGTATAGAATTGAGTATGGGACACATAATAAAACCGCCATAAGAATTCGATAATGGGGGTAGACCATGACTTGTAATCAAATCCCGGATAATGCGTTAGAAATTATCACCAAAAAGTGCAGGGTGGTTAATATTTGTGTGTTTGTCTCGCCAGGCGTAAGGATTGAAAATAATGAGATCTGTACCTTGATTGGAAAAGCGAATGATATCTTATGCCGGTGCGGGATAGTATTTAATGTAGATAGGATAAAAAAACTTGAAGAGATTGTACCAAATCCGGACGATTATGATTTTGCACTTGAAGAGATAGATTCTGCAGCTGATTTTTTTTCGAATATGTCTAACTATCCAACTGCAGAGCTGTTATATAATCTTAAAACCTGCTGCACAGATGGAGCGCATATATCACTTCACTTCGTTAGAGGAGCAGCATTGAGAAATAACGAATTTGGAGCTTCTATAGGGGATGTCAGCAACAATAAATATTTTTCAATGATGACAGCTATTGAACTTCGAGGGGAAAAAGTTGCACATGAGCTAGGGCATTGTTTAGGGCTGGACCATGTAAATAATCCAAACAATCTTATGTTCTTTCCGAATATGGGGTTTGATGTGTTGAATGAACAATGCGCAGCAATAAGACGAAGTCCTCTGATTCAAGAGGAGTTCTATCCGGTGTCATTTACTACAGAATTCCCTAAACGGATTGAGGTTGAAATACTTCGTTTGTCAGTTAGAGAAGTAACTGAATTTGTGGATGATGATATCGAGGTTAGGTTTAATTTTACAATCAATGTAATAAGGCCTGGGTCCAATCCTAATGAAGATCCGATTATTATTATTAAGACAGAAAAACTTTCATGGGAGCACCATGACATTGAGGATGACCATCCTGAAATTCCGTATCACATCGGCCTTCGAACAGTGGTGGAAGTTCCAGATGTTAATGCTGGCATAAAAATCATAACGGATGTAACCGAATTTGATCCAGGAACTGATGAAAAAATAGATTTTCCCTCAATTCTCCTTAAGGACGATACAAATTGGGGTATTGATCTCGGAGAATTTCTTACTTCGAGCACCCATGAAATTTTTTATGACATGGATTTGGTTTGTAAGACAACAGCACTACCTCCAAAACATCAGGCAATCCCGAATTTTTGCGAAAATGCTATTATTTAACTTGCGAGTCCAATTCTAATGAGAACACTCTTTTGTTTGCCCTACGAAAAAGACCCTGCTGCAAAAGCAGCCGGGTCCATTTTTTTAGTTCTTCTTAAGAACAAGCATCTGATCCTCTATCGCATACACACAATCAGCTACCCGTTCAATAAATACCGTATCATGTGAAACCAGCAGAACAGTTCCTTGATAGGCTTTTAAAAATTGTTCCAGAGCCTCGATGCAATAAATATCCAGAAAATTTGTGGGTTCATCTAATATCAGCACATTGTATCTGCCTAGGAAAAGCTGGCATAGCACGAGTCGGATTGCTTCGCCGCCGCTTAAACTCCGCACATCCTTTTTCAGGTCATTTCCTGTAAAATTCATGGATTGCAGAACCGAACGAATTTTACTATCTTCATAATCGCTTTTGTCTTTCATATAATCCAGCACCGTTCTGCTTTTATCGAATTGGTAATCCATCTGTTCATAGGCGCCGATTACCGCTTTAGGAGAGAGGGTAATACCCTCGCCGCGGTTCAGGATATGGTTGAGGAGTGTTGATTTTCCTAATCCGTTTTTTCCAGTAATGGCAATCGTTTTGCCAAGGGGGAATTGGAAGCTCGCTTCTTTCAGAAGTGTTTTTTCTCCGCCTTTTAACGTTACCCGATCTCCCATAATGGGAAATTTATTGTGCATTTCCAGTGTTGGATGTTGATGAAAGCGAATCGTCATTTCTTCCTTTGGCGCATCCACATTCTCGAGCATCTGTACCCGCTGCTCAATGGCTTTGGCTGCGCGCTGGACCGCCTTTTGGCTTGTATCCTTGGATTTTGTCATAAACATTTTATTGGCTTTGGCCTTAGTTTCCTTTTTGGAGATATGCCCGTTGGCTTGGGTAATTTTCTCCGCCTTTTTCATTTTTTCTTCTGCCGCTTTTATTAAGCGGGATTTCTCTTTCACATATTTTTCATGCTGCTCAAGCTGCTGTTTCCGCTGCAGTTCTCTTTGCTCTATATAATCAGAATAGTTACCGGTATATTCTGTCACAGTTCCGTCTTCAATTTCCCAAATTTTTGTGACGAGCTGGTCCAGAACATACCGGTCATGGCTGACGAGCACAAGGGCACCATAATAATAGGTCAGCTCATCAATAAAAAATTTTATCCCTTCCTTATCGAGATGGGTGGTGGGCTCATCTATTAACAATCCTTCATAATAGCTGGAAAAAATGTGCGCTAATTTCCTCCTCGTTCTTTCCCCGCCGCTTAAACTTTCGATTTCCGTGTCCGGGATTGCCAGCTGACCAGCCAGTTTATAGTCTATTTCGCTTTCATCGGGCGCTGACAGCTGATCGAAATAGGCAAAATCAGCAAAGCTGTTAACCAGTCCTTTCTCAGGCTTTATCTGTTCAGCCATGAGCTTCAGGAGGGTGCTTTTCCCAGCCCCGTTTTTGCCGACAATTCCGATCCGGTCAAACTGATGCACAGCCAGCCGGGGAATGTTTAATACTACTCTATCTAAATAGGAAACTTCTATATTTTTTAATTCAAAAAGTACATTTTCCATTACGATAACCTCGTTTCTTTTTGGTTTAATCCAATTAATATATCTGCGTCAATAGTGATTTGGCTGCTTTTGAATGCCTCCAAAGCTGTCTCATCGGCATCCCAGGCAAGGGGAGACATCTGCACTAAATGTGTCCGTTCCTTTTCATTCAACTCTTTTGCATCTGACACGGTGACAATGTCTATGAGCGTAAAATGCTTTTTAAAAAGGGAGATGGTTTCATCATTCCTGTAATTGCTGTTTTGATTGGTTCCATGAATGGCATTCCGCAGCTCTTGTAAATGAGCTGCACGCGGCACCACCTTAATGATGAGCCCGCCTGGAGTCAGAATCCGTTTAAACTCCTTGTAATTAGAAGGAGAAAAGATATTTAAAATCATATTCATAGAACGATCAGCCATAGGAGATTTTGCCAGATCCCCGACAAGCCAAATGGAATCTTTATAGCTTTTGGCAGCCTGAGCAATCCCTGCTTTGGATATATCCAGGCCAATCCCTGTCACTAGTCCGTTTCTGGAATAGCGCAAAATCTTTTCAAGATGCGATCCTTCACCGCATCCTGCATCAAGGATTAAGGCATCAGAATCGGCGGAAAAGGAGTCAATTGCGGCTGTTATTTTCTCATGAAGAAGTGTAAAAAGCTCACTCTCCATAATGATTTTCTTCCTGGCTTCAAATAAAGCTTTATTGTAACGGCCCTTCGGTGTATGGCTGAGCATATTCACATAGCCATGGTGTGAGATATCAAAGGTATGCCTGTTTGGGCATATCAGGCTTTTCGCTTGAACAACCTGCAGTGAATCCTCACATAGCGGGCATCTAAGTGCATTTACATAATTTTTATATTTAGAGTGACTATCCATTTTCTTCTTCCTTTCAATAAAAAAATCACAGGCATCTGCCTGTGATTCAGAGTAAAGGGAAGAGGGCCCATCCTAATTCGGTTAGGGGCTGATCAGGAGCCGTCAGCAAATAAACCTTCCTTTTGCTGTCTATTGGAAGGCTTATAGACATAAAAAAAGAAAGGCAGAAAAATCTGCCTTTCCATTCATAATAAAATTGCCATGCATTGACGGCAATTTAGGAAATAGCACAAATAAGGCTATTTCATATGAATTGTAGATTATTAAAAAAGGACAGACTAATCCCGTTTACTCTGTTCACACAAACAGAGCCTTTGAACGTATTAAATTACTGGTTCAAAGTTGGGAATCGAAGTCTCATCGCGTGTGTCATTTTTTAATAATCCTCCTAAACTAATTTGATACAGTGACCATTATATGTCCATCTATTAAAAATGTCAAAGGTTCCTCCGAATTTTGCAGCGGAATGGAGGGTAAATTAGTCATTGAAACGGAGGGAAACGATTATTAACGATTTTGATTGTGTTTTTTCATTTCCTTTATTTGAAGCGCATGCGGAATCTCTTTCCTATCCCTGCACCATTCTGCTGGAGCCTGTAAAAGTTATACCGAATATGCAGGGAACAGCTCTTATAACCAAAGTGAAGAAGCCCTATACAGATGAGCCGGACAGTCCTGTCAGGGAACGGACAGCGATTGGAATCTATGCTGACTGGGTGCCCCAGCCTTCTGCATTTGGCGATTATGACCAATACGAAGGGGTTGCCCAAATTCCTGGTGTAATCAGCTGGAGATTTAAAATGCACCCTGTTAAAGAAGATCAGCCAAGTATCTTTGGCGGCATCCCATGGGTTGGCAAGTTTGACGAAATATCAGCTGAGCTTTCTCCTGATGCAATTGTGCAATTGCGTCTATCCAATTCCCGATCCGGTACATTGGGGCCGGTTATTTTGCAGAATTCATTAAAGGGGTGTGTCAGGCAGGTGGGTAGGAGTGCTTAAGCGCACATAAATATTTTTATCCGCACATAAAAAAGGGCTATCCGCACAGAAATGCTGTTTGGGGTAAAAAAAAGACACGCTGGGTGCCCAATTTAGATTGGAAATCAGGAAAACGGCCCAAATGAGGCCGTTTTTTTCGTATTTATTGTCTAAATAATCAGGAATGCCGTCTAAAACTCGTTTTTGCTATGCGCAAATAAATGATTTTATACGAAAGTAAAATATGTTATCCGAAAGTAAATTGTATGCTCACCTAAAAAAACAGCTGCAGGAAGTCCAAAATCAGCAAAACGGCCAAAAAATCAGGCCGTTTTCGTTTTTATTTCCTAAATAATCAGCAAAGCCGTCCCAATTGTAATTAAAACGGCACCGGCTATGGTATTCATACCTGGCTTTTCCTTTAAAATAATGAAACTTAAGATCATTGTCAGCACCACACTGAATTTATCAATGGGGTTCACGACACTAACCTTGCCGATGGCGAGAGCACCGAAATAGCACAGCCAGGATAAACCGGTTGCGGCTCCGGAGAGGAAGAGAAATAAATAGGACTTTTTCGAAATGTTTTTAAGCTCCTTAATAGTCCCCTGGAAAAGTACAATGCCCCATGCGAAAAGAATGATGATCACAGTCCGGATAAAGGTAGCCACATTGGAGTCGACGTCTTCAATTCCGATCTTCGCTAAAATATTGGTGGCTGCAGCAAATACAGCGGACAGCACGGCCAGAAAAATATAGGACTTAGTATTAAATACTTTCTTTTCGCGGGTTATTTTCCTGTCCCGGCCAATTAAGACAAAGGTTCCAATGGAAATAATGATTCCACCTGAAACAACCAGTGCTGTGGCGGGTTCCCTGAGAATAAAAAATGATAAGAGGATCGTTAAAACGACGCTCGACTTATCGATGGGAACTACCTTCGATACATCTCCAATCTGAATGGCTTTAAAAAAGCAGATCCATGATAAGCCGGTTGTCAGGCCTGAGAGAATAAGAAATATGTACGATTTTACCGAAATAGTAAAGATGCTTTCTGTTTCACCAGTAATAAGAACCATTAAAAAAGCCATGATGACCACCACAATTGTCCGGACTGCGGTAGCCAGATTGGAATCAACTTTTTCAATGCCAATTTTCGCAAGGATGGCGGTGAAGGATGCAAACAATGCGGCCAGCATGGCTAAAATTATACTCATACACATGAACTCCACTTCTGCAATTGGTTAAGTATAGTGATGTATAGAATATTATTTGATTCATTTAGTAAAAAATTCTGTTTTCTTTTTGAGTATTCTATATTATAGTTTGGTTAAGCAAGGAGGAAGAAAATGGATCATATTGATAAAAGGAATCGCCTTGATGAAGAACCATTTAGCTTTCGGGTAAATAAAAATAGCACAGTGTTTCTTGATTTTAATGGAAAACAAGTGAAAATCCTAAAGGGTAAAGAGTCGGAGAAGTTTCTAAAAAGAATGAGTGATGCTGAAGATGAAAAGAGCAGGCAATTAATCATGGCGAAGATAACGGGGAATTTTAAACGGGGAAATGAACGGTGATTGTTTTGAGCTAAAGCAGCAGTGACAATGGGCACTGCTGCTTCTATTTTTATGTAAGAAGAATATCTATCTATGCTGGTCGAAAAGAATAGCGTTGCCATCCGGATCTTCAAGGGTGAAGCTTGCAGGGCCGGAGCCTGATTCATTTGCCTCATTTATAATAGAGATCCCTTGTTCCTTCAGCTGCTTTTGAAGGTCCCTAATGTCAGTGAATTCCTCTAAGTTTTCTGCGTTCTGATTCCAGCCAGGATTAAATGTAAGGATGTTTTTCTCGAACATGCCTTGGAATAGACCTATCACACAGTTTTCATTCTTCAAAATCAGCCAATTTTGCTCAATATCTCCGCCTAATGCCTCAAAACCAAGTTTTTCGTAAAATTCTTTTGACTTCTGAATGTCTTTTACGCTTAAGCTTACTGAAAACGCTCCTATTTTCATGGTTCCTCCTTCGGTTTTCTTATTATTCAGATAACTAATTTTGAGTTTAATCGAAGTCATTTAATAAAGCAATATTACTGTGAATAAAAAAAGCGGCTAGCGCCGCTTTTTAATAATGTCTTCTCCTCCGAAACCGGCTGCAGGTAAAATCGGTCTGAATCTTCATATAAATATAAATGATTGACGCAATGGTTCCTTCTTCGCCATGCATGTTTGTTTTTGGCTTCAGACATCTGAGAAATTCCTGGTCACAGCTGCATTTGGATCTTCCGCTTGCCCAGCATTTATCGTGTGCTCTGCAGCATTCGTCCACTCCATTAATGGGTGCGCCCGGTCCGCTGCACCCTGGACCGCACCATTTGTAGCCCGGAAAAAGGCAAGGAACCCGTTTTTTTCTATTCAATAGTATCCCTCTTTTAATATCAATTTAATCTATGAATATGACAGAATCATAATAGAGGTGTGGTTACTTATCTATTAAAAGAAGATTGTTTTCGTATTAAGGGCAGGGGCCCATACCCCATAGGCAACTGACGCATATCCTTTACTGTAGACAAATACAGAGGAGGAGTTCCGTTTGGATTATCAATACCAGCAAATGCCGGTGTCACAGGAGTTTGTTCCGCACAATGGCATGTATTTCACTGACCATCGAGTTCGTCCCGGATTTGGAATTGGAAGAAGACCCGGATTCGGGTTTGGCCGGCCGGGATTCGGGTTTGGCGGCCCAGGCTTTGGTCTGGGGCTTGGATTTTTAGGAGGGCTTGCGACAGGAGCATTGCTGACGCCGGGACCTGGCTTTGGATATCCTTATTATCCATACCCGCCTTACCCGTACGCGCCATATCCTTACTATTACTAAGAAGGCTGAGCTTTGTCCCTGGGGCAGGGCTCTTTTTTAATTGATTAAATTTTCAGTTTTATTTAATATAAAAATAACGAAAGGAGTGTAAGAACATGATTAAACAAGTCGGACAAATTATGCTTTACGTTAACAATCAGGATGAAGCAGTAAATTTTTGGACTGAAAAAGCCGGATTTCATGTATTGGCCGAGGAAGATAATGGCCAGGGAATGAGATGGATCGAAGTATCTCCATCAAAGGAGTCGGAGACGAGTATTATTCTGCATAATAAGGAATGGGTAGCGAAGATGTCGCCGGGATTAAACCTGGGCACCCCTTCGTTGATGTTTTTTACAGAAAATCTTGAAAAACTTCATAGCGATTTTTCAAACAAGGGCATTACGGTTGGAGAAATTGCAGAAATGCCTTCAGGCCGGGTTTTTAACTTTGCGGATGGTGAAGAGAATTACTTTGCTGTTATGGAGAGAAAGTGAAAAGTTTGAGTGAAAGACGATCGCGGCAGTTGATCGAGCATTATATAGGCTTGTCAGCTCACATTTTGATGCCGGGCTTCCATTGGGACATAAAAAAAACTAAAAACTGAGTTTTTAGGATAAAAGCTTACGGAAAAAGCGTACAAAAAATAGTCAGGACCGCTAATCTAAAAAGTTTCTCAAGCATAGCGCCAGCTCCTTTCGATTAGTTGGTATATTTTTATTTTAAGCCTGCTTTATTAAAGCAGGATAAAAGGTCTGTAAATTTATTGTTAAATGTTTTTTGGAGGGGGTGCGGGGGCATCCCTTTTTAAATTAAACTAAAGCTCCATTACCTCTATTATTTTGATATTCTTAAAGAAAGGGGGAAGGGAAATGAATAAAGTATATCTTGATTACAACGCAAGCACACCTTTGGCCCCAGAGGTTGCAGATCACATGTATCCTTTTCTGACAGACTTTTACGGAAATCCTTCTGCAATGCACTGGGCAGGGCTGCCGGTAAAAGAAAAAATGAATCGTGCGAGGCAACAGGTATCTGACTTGCTGTCATGCTCACCTGAAGAGATTATTTTTACCAGCGGCGGAAGTGAAGCAAATAACCTGGCATTAAAGGGCTATTTTTTCAAACATCTGACAAAAGGCAAGCACATCATTACATCAAAAATAGAGCATCCTGCCATAATCGAGCCATTAAAATTTCTCGAGCGTTTAGGGGCTGAACTCACGATGCTGGATGTGGATAAATATGGAATGATTTCTGCTGGAGATATTGAAAAGGCGATTCGGGAAGACACAATCCTGATCACCATTATGCATTCAAACAATGAAGTGGGGACTCTGCAGCCAATAGAAGAAATAGCCGAAATCGCAAGGAGGCACAAGATCGCATTTCATACCGATGCTTCCCAATCCGCCGGGAAGGTGCCTGTTGATGTTAATAGGCTGAATGTGGATATGCTCACCATTGCCGGCCATAAATTGTACGCGCCTAAAGGGGTTGGCGCCTTATATATCAGAAAAGGCATCGAGCTTGAACCGCTTATTCATGGGGCAGGACATGAGTTTGGAATGCGTGCAGGAACTGAGAATACCTTGCTTGCAGCCGGACTCGGCAAAGCCTGTGAGTTAGCTGGGAAGCATGTCTCGGACGGCGGGCTTGCTGACTTAACGGATTATTTCTGGGGTAAATTGAAGGTGGCCTTTGGAGATGAAATAGTCCTAAATGGACATGAAGAAAAACGGCTGCCGAATACCCTTAATGTCAGTTTTATGAATCGGGTTGGCCAGGACATTTTATCAGCCATTCCTCAGCTTGCAGCCTCTACAGGGTCTGCCTGTCATGCAGGAAAAGTGGAATTATCTCCAGTTTTGAAGGAAATGGGGGTTCCGAAACACATTGGAATGGGCGCTGTCAGATTCAGTCTGGGGAAATATACGACAAAAGAGGAGCTTGATCAGGTGGTTTCCTGGCTTAAAGAAGTGATTTAGGAGCCCGTTATTCCACTGAAAAGACATCAGCAATCTGCATACTATCATCTGAAAAAATGCAGTACATATCTTCATAACCGTTTTCAATGGCCATTTTCGGAATGACCATCCCATCGAAGCCTTGCTTCGTAAGACTTTCGCGAAATTCAACGTTGGCTTCATCTTTATTTAATAGGATCGCCTTATCTTTCCAGCTAAGGTGTCTTTTTTTTGTGCTCGCATAGTCGCAAAAGGGATCTCTCTCATTCATGAATTGTTCAAAGGAATCAAATTCCTTTAAGTTAGGTTCATCTATATAGATTTTATAGACATATCCGCGGATCTGCTTATCGTATTGAACCACTTTCGGCGTTCCATCCTCCCAGAACTCCGTATCCGATTTTTCACAGACGGTCTCTGTTCCAATGGCAAATGACTGAGCAGACTCAAAATTGGATGTACACCAGATCCCAAGTGTATCGAATTCCTTCATTGTTTTTTGGACTGACATCTCTTTTTGAAAGTACTCCAATTTCTTAATGGAACCATGATAAAGGATCAAAATAAACACCTCCCATTATTAGTGTGTGCAATATTTATTCATTTATTTAAATGTGATTGTTTTTCTTTCAGCTTTTGGAAATGCTAATAGAAAAAGGAGGGACGTGTAGTCATGAATGATAGTCAGAACACTGCATTAACTGCAGCTGAAATAGCGCAATTATGGTCGGCTTATTTGAACAGCAGCTTGAGTCAGTGTATTTTCACCTATTTTTCAACTACAGTGGAAGACCAGAAACTGCAGTCCATGCTTCAGGATGGTCTTCAATTAACGGTGACCCATTTAAAGAAGGTGACTGAATTTCTTGAAAATGAAGGGATTGCCATTCCTTATGGATTTAAGCCGGAAGAGGATGTGTATCCTAATGCCCCAAAATTGTTCTCAGAAAATTTCTCACTGCATTTCCTTTATAATCTTACCATGTTTGCAGTGAATTTTTATGCTTTGGCCAAAACACTTTCTGTCCGGTCAGATATTGTTGAATACTTTAATAATTGCTTAATGGAAGCGAATGCGTACGAAACAAAGCTAAAAAATATGCTTATGAACAAAGGCTTGTATATGAGATCTCCCCATGTCATCCCGGTAAAAGAAACCAGCTTTGTCGAAAGCAAAAAATTCATGGGCGGATTGTTCGGCGATAAAAGGCCCCTGAATGTGATTGAAATTACAAATATATATAACAGCTTGAAAAGGAATGCCATGGGAAACTCGATTATGATTGGATTTAGCCAGGTTGCCAAATCCAAGGAAGTTGGCCAATTCTTGATAAGGGGAAGGGATATAGCTGCAAAACATACAAAAATCTTTGCGGAGCAGCTTGAGGAAAGTTTTTTGCCTATTAGCTTGTCCTGGGATATGGAAGTAACAGATTCCACTTCTCCTCCCTTTTCAGATAAACTAATGTTGTTTATGACAACCACGCTCATTGCATTAAGTACAGGTTTATATGCAACAAGTGCTGCATCGAGTGCACGAAAAGATATTTCGCTTAGCTTCATCCGACTGTCTGCTGAGATCGCTAATTATGCTGAAGATGGCGCAAACATTCTGATTAAAAATGGCTGGTTCGAGGAGCCGCCGCATCCGGCGGATCATGATGAACTGGCGAATAGATGAGAGAAATGATAACGCCAAGATCCGTATAACAAGCACTGTAAGCGACCCAATCCTGAATCAGGATTCCGGCTTTGAGCTTTTTCCGTGTAAAATAAAATCCACCCAACTATACTAAAGAAGAAAATACTGTATGGGAGGAATCAGGTATGCATATTGAGATGTGGACTGACTTCGCTTGACCGTTTTGCTATATTGGCAAAAGGCATCTGGAGGATGCCATTAAACAGATTAATCATCCAATCGAAGTGACTTACAGGTGCTTCGAACTGGACCCGACGGCAGAGCGGGATATTCAGGATAACATGTATGAAAAATTGTCGAAGAAATATGGGATGACGATTGAGCAGGCGAAAGCCAACACGCAAAACATGGTGCAGATGGCGACAAACGCCGGGCTGGAATTCAACATTGATACCATTGTTCTCACTAATACGTTTGACGCACACCGTCTGACGATGTTTGCCAAAACAAAAGGGTTAATGAAAGAAATGACAGAACGGCTGCTGAAGGCTTATTTTACAGATTCCAGGCATATTGGAGATCCTGCAACATTAGCCCAGTTAGCAGAAGAAGTTGGCCTGAACCGGGAAGAAGCTGAACAAATGCTTGCCGGTGATGCGTTTGCGGCTGAAGTCCGTGCAGATGAGCAATTGGCACAGCAGTACCGCATTACAGGGGTACCGTTCTTTCTTATTAATAAAAAGTATGCATTAAGCGGGGCGCAGCCAACAGAGATGATCGTTCAAGCGCTGCAGAAGATAATTGCAGAGGACGAGATAACTGTTCTAAATGACAGCGAAGGTATGATCTGTGATGATGACGGCTGTGAAATCCCGAAGAAATAATTAAATCATAAAGAGGATTTAGAGTCAGAACCCGGTGCAACTTCGGACACAAAAAGGGAAAATTGGCGGTCTAGAGTCAGAACCCGGTGCTATATCCGACACAAAAAGAGAAAATTGGCGGTCTAGAGTCAGAACTCAGTGC